>DPSD01000741.1 GCA_003538495.1 Accumulibacter sp. | reverse complement strand
GATCGGCGACGGCAAGATCTTCGTCTCGACCATTGAAGAAGTCATTCGCATCCGCACCGGCGAAACCGGTGAGGAAGCCCTGTGAGGAGCCAGTCATGAAACGCTTTTTCGCCATCCTCGCCCTGCTCGGCGCCGTCAGCATCGGCGCACCGGCCTGGGCTGACGAGACCCCTGCCGGGGCTTCCGCGACCAGTACCGCGGTCGCCACTGCGCAGGCCGCTGCTGCCGCCAGCGCCAGTACCGAAGGTAGCGCCGCGGCAGCCCCGGCGCCGACATTGAGCAAGGCAGACAATGCGTGGATCATGGTCTGCGCGGCGCTGGTGATCCTGATGTCGCTGCCCGGCCTGGCCCTCTTCTACGGTGGGCTGGTGCGCACCAAGAACATGCTCTCGGTGCTGATGCAGGTCTTCGTGACCTTCTCGCTGATCAGCGTGCTGTGGGTGGCGTACGGCTACTCGCTGGCCTTCACCGAGGGTGGCAGCTTCTTCGGCGTGCTCGACAAGGTGTTCCTGAAGGGGGTGACCGTCGACTCGCTCGGTGCGACCTTCTCCAAGGGAGTGCTGATCTCCGAACTGACCTTCGTCATCTTCCAGGGCGCTTTCGCCGCGATCACCTGCTGTCTGATCGTCGGCGCCTTTGCCGAACGCGCCAAGTTCGCCGCGATTCTGCTCTTCATGGTGATCTGGTTCACGCTCTCCTACGCGCCAATGGCCCATATGGTGTGGTACTGGGCGGGTCCGGATGCCTATCTCGATGCAGCTGCCGGCGAAGCGGCCGGCAAGACGGCTGGCTTCCTGTTCCAGAAAGGCGCGCTGGACTTCGCCGGCGGGACCGTGGTGCATATCAACGCCGCCGTTGCCGGCCTGGTCGGTGCCTTCATGATCGGCAAGCGGATCGGTTACGGCCGCGAATCGATGGCCCCGCACAGCCTGACCTTCACCATGATCGGCGCTTCGCTGCTGTGGTTCGGCTGGTTCGGCTTCAATGCCGGCTCGGCGCTCGAAGCAAGTGGTGGCTCGGCGCTGGCGATGGTCAATACCTGGGTGGCGACTGCCTGTGCGACGCTGTCCTGGATGCTCGCCGAATGGATTCTCAAGGGCAAGCCGTCAATGCTCGGCGCTGCGTCCGGAGCGGTGGCGGGCCTGGTGGCGATCACCCCGGCCGCCGGTTTCGTCGGCGTGATGGGCGCCATCGCCATTGGCCTGCTGGCGGGCGTGATCTGCCTGTGGGGCGTCAATGGCCTGAAGCACCTGCTCGGCGCCGACGACTCGCTCGACGTCTTCGGTGTGCATGGTGTCGGCGGCATGCTCGGCGCGATCCTGACCGGCGTGTTCGCGGCGCCATCTCTCGGCGGCACCGGCGTCTATGACTACGTCACCAATGCGGTCGGCGAATACGATATGGGCGCACAGGTGATCAGCCAGTTGTGGGGCGTCGGGACGGTAATCGTCTGGTCGGGTGTCGTTTCCCTGGTGGCGTTCAAACTGGTCGACATGCTGATCGGCCTGCGGGTACCGGAAGACGAGGAGCGCGAAGGCCTCGACATCACCTCACACGGCGAGTCGGCGTACCACTACTGAGCCGCTCTGCCAAACCGAGCTCTCTCCCCTTGGGGCGCCCCTGTGGCGCCCTTTTTTTTTCGGGCGGGACGGGCCAATGGCAATGGCCGGATGCTCCAGGGTGGGAGCCTGCCAGACCGCATCGCCACACAGCCGGCGCTAGCGGTGATTTCCACAGACCTGACGCCGCTCCGATCACACCTGGCAAGGCAACGGCAAGCTCCGCAGGAGCCGCCAGAGCACCGCCACTCAAGCCGACAGGCAGGCCCTGTTTCTCGTCCGCTCGCATTGACAGGCCCAAGCCCCTTCCCTATAATTCGGCGTTTTTCGGGGGTCGGTAGCTCAGTCGGTAGAGCACTGGACTTTTAATCCATTGGTCGTGAGTTCGAGCCTCACCCGACCCACCACGGAATCAAGCAGAGAGCCCGGCTCACGAGGTCGGGCTTTTTGCCGTCTGCGCGATAGTCGGCAGATGGCAGGCAGATTCGAGCAAGCCGAATCAACCGCGCCCAGGAACATCGCAGCACCTTCAATCGCGCATTCGCTGGTGAGGCCTTCGCTGACGGCGAAGAACTGCGCAGGCCTGTGGGCAGCCGCAAGGTCGGGCTTTGGCTGAGCATCGGCATCTGCGTTGATGTCGCTGGTCGTCGGCGCACCGCCAGCGAGCCAAACGGCTCTCTGGTCTCGGACACCATCTCGCCGCGCACCCACAGCCAATTGTCTTGCGCCGATGCGTCGAACAGTCGCCCGCAGCGTTTCGATGTGCTTCCCTGCTTGCTGAACGTCTGGTCACGACTGCAGCGCTACGCCAGGTGGTGCGTTCAGGCTACGGGCGGTTGGTTGCGGCGGATTGTCGTCCATGGCCATCGAACATGCCCAAGTGTCTTTTGTTCTCGGGTGCGAATTGCCGGACAATGCCGTTTTCTGCGGATTGTCATCTCCATGCTCTGGATCGCGCCCCCCGAAAAAGACGCCGCCTCCACCTCGCTTGAAAAACGCCTGTGGGATGCCGCCGACCAGTTCCGTGCCAATTCCGGCCTCAAGGCGCAGGAGTACTCCGGCCCTATCCTCGGCCTCATCTTCCTGCGCTTTGCCGAGGTGCGCTTTGCCATCCAGCGCACCCGGCTCGCAACTGCCAGCGCATCGTCACGCGAATTTTCCAGACGCAGCAGCAGGGTCGATGAGCCCGCCGCCTACCACGCCGAAGGCATCCTCTACCTTGCTCCCGAGGCGCGCTTTGACTACCTGCTGACGCTGCCCGAGTTCGACGTCATCGGCGCCAAGGTCAACGCCGCGATGCGCGAGATCGAGAAGCACAACCCGCAACTCGCGGGCGTGCTGCCCAAGACCTACAACCTGTTCACCAGCACCCTGCTCAAGGAGTTGCTCAAGAAGGAGTCCGAGATTCCGGCCACGCTCGACTACGACGCCTTCGGCCGCATCTACGAATACTTCCTCGGCGCCTTCGCGATGACCGAAGGCCAGGGTGGTGGCGAGTTCTACACGCCGAGCAGCATCGTCAAGTTGCTCGCCGAAATCATCGAACCCTTCCACGGCCGCATCCTCGACCCCGCCTGCGGCTCCGGCGGCATGTTCGTGCAGTCGGCTCGTTTCGTCGCCGAGCATCAGAAAAATCCTGCCGCCGAACTCGCCATCTGCGGCGTCGAAAAAACCGACGAAACGGGCCGCCTGTGCCGCCTCAACCTCGCCGTGCATGGGCTGGAAGGCGACATCCGCCACGGCGGCAACGTCAACAGCTACTACGACGACCCGCATTCCGCCACCGGCCAGTTCGACTTCGTCCTCGCCAATCCGCCCTTCAACGTCAATGCGGTGGACAAGGAGCGGCTGAAGGACATGGTCGGTGCCGGTCGCCGCTTCCCCTTCGGCCTGCCGCGTACCGACAACGCCAACTACCTGTGGATTCAGCTCTTCTACTCGTCGCTCAATGCCACCGGCCGCGCCGGCTTCGTCATGGCCAACTCGGCGTCCGATGCCCGGTCGTCCGAGCAGGAACTGCGGCAGAAGCTGATCGAGGCGCGGGCGGTGGATGTCATGGTCGCCGTCGGCCCCAACATGTTCTACACCGTCACGCTGCCCTGTACGCTGTGGTTTTTCGACAAGGGCAAGGCCCAATGCAAAAACTCGAAACGTGCCGACACCGTGCTGTTCATCGACGCCCGCCACATCTACCGGCAGGTGGATCGCGGCCACCGCGACTGGTCACCGGCGCAGATCGGCTTCATCGCCAACCTCGTCCGCCTCTATCGCGGCGAGGCGCTCGACACGACCGTCGGCGGTGACGAGACGGCAAGCAAGCTTGGCGAAATCTTCGCTTCCCCGCCGGTCTACCGCGACATTCCCGGCCTGTGCAAGGCGGCCACGCTGGCCGAGATCGAAGCCCAGGGCTGGTCGCTCAACCCTGGCCGCTACGTCGGCGTCGCGCCGGGCGAGGAGGTCAGCGACGAGGACTTCAAGGAACAGCTCGAAACCCTGAACGAGGAACTGGAATCGCTGAACGCCCAGGCGCGGGAACTGGAGCAGACCATCGCCGCGAATGTGACGGGGATTCTGGAGCTTTGAGGATGGCCATTTGGGCAACCGTTCCGCTCGGCGATGTACTGACGTTCCAGCGTGGTTTCGACATTACGAAGGACGAGCAGCGGGACGGTCCGTTCCCCGTGATTTCTTCGTCTGGATCAAAGTCCTCTCATGCAGAATTCAAAGTCCGTGGCCCTGGCGTCATCATCGGACGTAAGGGGTCGCTCGGCACCGTTTTCTATTCAGACGGCAACTATTGGCCGCACGACACGACACTCTGGATTAAGGACTTCCACGAAAATCATCCAAGGTTTGCTTACTATTTTCTTCAGACGATGGGCTTTGAGCGCCTTGATGCCGGCGCATCCAATCCATCGCTGAACAGAAATCACATACACACCATTCCGGTGTTGTGGCCCCCGCTCCCCGTCCAGCAACGTATCGCGGGCATCCTGTCAGCCTACGATGAACTCATCGAGAACAGCCAGCGGCGCATCAAAATTCTGGAGGCGATGGCCCGCGCCCTCTACCGCGAGTGGTTCGCCCACTTCCGCTTCCCCGGCCACGAACACCACCCCCGCGTCGCCTCCCCCCTCGGCGAGATTCCGGAGGGGTGGGAAGCCATCGCCTTCACCGAAATCGCTGACGTGCTGAGTGGTGGCACGCCCAAGACCAGCACACCCGAATACTGGGACGGGGAAATTCCATTCTTCACCCCACGCGATGCGCCAGACTGTTTCTACGTTGAGGACGCGGATAAGCACGTCACCAAACTCGGTCTTTCCAAGTGTGCAAGCCAACTCTACCTACCAGACACGGTTTTCATCACCGCCCGAGGAACAGTTGGAAAAGTTGCTCTCCCGTCGGTGCCGATGGCGATGAACCAATCCTGCTATGCGCTGCGCGGCAAGTCAGGGATTTCACAGCGGTTCTTGTTTCTGATGACGCTCCAGCAGGTTGAGTATTTGAAAACCAATACCGGCGGGGCGACATTCGACACCATCGTCGTCGATACCTTCCGACGAATGCAGGTAGCGAAACCACCTCGCGACTTGATCGCAGCTTTCACTCGCAATGTCGATGCTGTGTTCGAGCAAGTGAATACTCTCCAACGCCAAATTCAAAACCTCCGCCGCACCCGCGACCTGTTGCTGCCGCGCCTGCTTTCCGGGCAGGTTGCGGTCGACGCGCTTTCCGGGGCGATTCCCGATTCGGCGGCCGCCGCGTCCTGCGGCGCTGCGATGGCGATGGGGCCGGGGACTTGAAGCCGGCCCGCGGCAATGACATTCCTACTAATCTCAGATTTCCTGATCCCGGCC
>DPSD01000517.1:4380-4715 GCA_003538495.1 Accumulibacter sp. | reverse complement strand
GGGCCGTTTTCGTACCAGAGGTCGCCGAGCAGGTTGACCATCGCCGCCGCCGAGTGCGCGCGCGGGTCGCCGAGCGGCAGGCCGCAAAGGGCGCGGACCTGTTGCTCGTACTGGCTGGTCCGGCAGGCGTCGAGCGTGTAGTGGCCGCTGTTGTGCGGGCGGGGGGCCATTTCGTTGACCACCAGTTCGCCGCCAACGACAAAGAACTCGACTGCCAGCGTGCCGATGTAGCCGAGGCGATCGGCGATCCGCCCGGCCAGTTCGGCGGCCCTGGCGCGCAGCGCGTCGGGGGCCCGCGGCGGCACCAGCGAAACGTCGAGGATGCCCTTGCGGTG
>DPSD01000517.1:3969-4095 GCA_003538495.1 Accumulibacter sp. | reverse complement strand
CTTGCGGTGGCTGTTCTCGGCGCCTGGAAAGCTCACGACCAGGCCATTCTCGTCACGGGCCAGGACCACCGACAGTTCGCAGCGGAGTTCGAGTTGCTGTTCGAGGACGCAGGTCTCGCCCTTGAA
>DPSD01000517.1:0-3691 GCA_003538495.1 Accumulibacter sp. | reverse complement strand
TTGAACTGCTGGAAAGCGGCGACCGCCTGCTCGGCGCTGCCGACCACCGCTTGCCCCTTGCCGTCGTAGCCGAAACGCGCGACTTTCAGGATTCCCGGGAAAAGGCCGGCAGATGCTTCGCGCAGGTCCTGCTCGCCGTGCACCGCGGCAAAATCGGCGACTGGCAGGCCGTTTTCGCGCAGGAAGCTCTTTTCGGCGATGCGGTTCTGGCAGACGCTGACCGCCGCGGCCGACGGGCGCACGACCACGAACTTGGCCAGATAGTCGAGCGTTCCCGCTGGCACGTTCTCGAACTCGGTGCTGATCGCCGCACAGCCCTGCGCCAGTTCGTCGAGCGCCGCGTAGTCCTCGTAAGTGGCTCGCAGATGGCGGTCGGCGATCAGTCCGGCGGGGCTATGCGGGTCGGGGTCGAGGACCCACACCAGGTAACCCAGTTCGTGCGCGGCGCCGACGAAATAGCGGCCAAGCTGGCCACCGCCGAGCATGCCGAGAGTCGCTGGCGGAAGAATCATCGTCGTCAGCGACCGGCGCGGCGCCGCCGCCCGGTCACGGACACCGCCGGTTCAGCGCGGTGCAGGCGCGGGCCGCAGGCCGGCGCCGCGCTTCGGGGAGGCTGGTAGTCAAGGCTGGCGGTCACACTTCCGGCAGTTTCATGGCCATCACCTTGTCGGCCTGGGCCCGCCGGAATTGAACAAGGCGTTGCGCCAGCGCGGCGTTGCCGGTGGCCAGCATGGCGACCGCAAACAGGGCGGCGTTGGCGGCGCCGGCCTCGCCAATGGCGAAGGTGGCCACCGGAATGCCTTTCGGCATCTGGACGATCGACAGCAGCGAATCCTGACCCGACAGTGCTCTTGACTGGACGGGTACGCCGAGTACCGGCACGGTGGTCTTGGCCGCCAGCATTCCGGGCAGATGCGCGGCGCCGCCAGCGCCGGCGATGATCGCCTTCAGCCCGCGTTCGCCGGCGGTCGCCGCGTACTCGAAGAGCAGGTCCGGAGTGCGATGCGCCGAGACAACACGCGCCTCGAAGGGAACGCCGAACTCCTTGAGCATCACCGCGGCCGCCTGCATCGTCGGCCAGTCGGAGTCGGAGCCCATGACGACACCGATCAGTGGCTCGTGGTGCTGGGCCATCAATGCGCCTCTCTTTCTGCGGCTTCGAGGGTGTTGGCCAGCAGCATGGTGATGGTCATCGGGCCGACGCCACCGGGGACCGGGGTGATCGCCGAGGCGATCTGGCTGACCGGGCCGAAGTCGACGTCGCCGCATAGTTTGCCAGTTGGCAGGCGATTGATGCCGACGTCAATGACCACCGCGCCCGGCTTGACCATCTCGGCGGTAACGAACTGGGCACGGCCGAGGGCGGCGACCAGAATGTCGGCGCGCCGGGTATGGAAGAGCAGGTCACGCGTTTGCGAATGGCAGACAGTGATCGTCGCTCCGGCTTGCATCAGCAGCATCGCCATTGGCTTGCCGACGATGTTCGAGCGCCCCAGGACGACTGCCTCCTGGCCCTTCGGATCGATCCCGGCGTCGGCCAGGAACTTCATCACGCCGTAGGGCGTGCACGGAATGAAGCGTGGGTTGCCCTGCATCAGCGCGCCGACGTTTTCGGCGTGAAAGCCGTCGACGTCCTTTTCCGGGGCGATTGCCTTGAGCACGGCGTCGCTGTCGAAGTGCCTGGGCAGCGGCAACTGGACGAGGATGCCATTGATCTTCGGATCGGCGTTGAGTTCGGCGATCCTGTCGAGAACCAGCCGTGGTTCGACGTCCGGCGGATAGACGATTTTCTCGGAGTGAAAACCGGCCTGCGCACAGGCATTCACCTTGTTGCGTACGTAGACCTGCGACGCGGCGTCTTCGCCGACCAGAATGACCGCCAGGCCGGGGCGGGCGCCGCGGGCGGCGAGTGCTTCGGCGCGATTCTTGAAATCGGCGCGCAGTTTCTGCGCCAGCACGTTGCCGTCGAGAATTCTTGCCGTCATCTTGGCTGTTCCTGGATTGGCCGGTAGGAAATGGGAGCGAAAGCGAGGCAATGCCGCTGCCGTCGCCTCTTCGCAAGGATCAGCGAAGGAGCGCGATTCTATCGCAAATCAGCGTGCGTCGGCTGTTGCTTCCGCCTTCGCGGCGTCTTCGGCGGCTGCCTGGCCAGCGGCGAAGGCCCGCCGTTTGAGCTCGATGAGCTCGGCTTTTTTGCTCGCGAAGCGTTTCAGGGCGCAGCGTTCAAGGACCTCGGCCGGGAACGACAGGTGGTCCGAAATGGCGCCGAGCATCACCGTGTTGCCCAGGCGGATGTCACCGGGTTTCTGGGCGATGGTCGACGCGTCGAAGGAGTACGCCCGCGTACCGGCGGCGCGGTTGTCGAGCAGCAGGACGGTGACGTTGCCGCGGTTGTGGACGATGTCCAGCAGGCCCTGCATGCCCATGAGCAGGAAGGTCGAATCGCCGATCACGGCGACGATCTCATGGTTCTGCTCGGTGTCGCTGCGGCCCTTGTCGAGACGCAGGGCCATGCCCATCGAGGCACCCATCGAGATGCACGCGTCGAGCACGTGCCACGGCTGTCCGAAGCCCAGCGTGTAGCCGCCGATATCTCCCGAGATGGTCAGTTTGCGCAGTTGCGAGAGCGTGAAATCTACGCCCAGATGCGGGCAGGCGACGCACATCGTCGGCGGTCGCGGAAAGACCTGCAGCGGCGTCGCTGCGGCCGCCGCCGGCGCTGGCTCGCCGAGCAGCCGGGCGATCGCCGGTCAGGGTCATGGTCATCAGGGCGTCGGAGGCGAGGTTCATGCCGACGTGCTTCATCGCGCAGAAGCTGCGTGAGCCGGCCATCGAAGCACCGAAAGCGACCTCGAGCGAAACCTTCTCGTTGCCCGACCGTTCGGCGTAGATCCCGGGATACGTGGCGACGCATTCGAGCATCTCGGTCGCCGGCTTCCCACACGGCGCGTGCCACGGCCTCGTTACCAGACATCAGCGGCCGGCTGGGTGCCGTCGCGGGGCGGTCGGATAGGGCTGCTTCTGCGCTCATCGGGCCTCCTGGGACGATGGAAGAATTCATGACAGAACGCTGAAGTTGGCGGCTCGGTCCTGTTTTCACGTTGACCCGGATCAACTTCCTGCGCACGCACTGGTCTATCGAGGGTGCCGGCAGCGCCAACGCCGGCCGTGTTGCGACGGCAAATTGCACGATATAAAAAGCTGTTTTACAATGCGGGAAGCGATCTTTGCTGCGCTGCGGTACCACCACGCCACGCAACGTATTACCCTCGCTGCTGGCGTCCAGTTTGGCGCGCAGCACACACCTTCATTTCATGATTCTGCAGACCAGGAGACAAGTTCATGGCAGCTCTGCCCGAAAACGCGCTGTCGGCCGGCATCACCGATGCGGACCCGCAAGAGACCCAGGAATGGCAAGACGCACTGAGCGGCGTGATCGACCGGGAGGGCGCGGAACGCGCCCACTACCTGATCGACGGCCTGATTTCGCAGGCGCGACAGGCCGGGATCGACATCCCGTACAGCGCCACTACCGAGTACGTCAACACCATCCCGGTCGACCAGCAGCCCAAGTATCCGGGCAACGCCGATCTGGAAATCAAGATTCACAACTACATCCGCTGGAACGCGATGGCGATGGTCGTGCGCGCCAACCGGGACAGCAACGTCGGCGGCCATATCGCTTCCTTCG
>DPSD01000329.1:1255-5839 GCA_003538495.1 Accumulibacter sp. | reverse complement strand
CTGATCTGCAAGACTTTTGTCTCAAGGCAGTGCCATTGCCCTAAACCCATCTTGATCCAGGAAAGCGCTTTCGATAGTATCGGGCAAGGCGATTGGCTTCACGCGATGTGGCCGGCAAGCGGCGCGCGGCGAGCGCGAATGACCTTCAGGAGGGCTTGTTGATGGCTGGTCTGGGAGCACACTATTCGGCCCGCGACATCGAGGCGCGAATCCTGGCAGCCATCCGCGCGGCCGGTCTGAATCCCGAGCAACACCTGTCGCCCGAGGAACTGGGGGCGCTTGACCATTTCCACACGGGCGGTCTGCGCGCTTCGCTCGAATTGCTGGAAGTGGCCCAGATCCGGCCCGAAGACCGCGTTCTCGACATTGGCGCCGGGCTCGCCGGCCCCGCCCGGCTGATCGCTTCCGCGCTCGGCTGCCGCGTCGACTGCATCGAAATGTCGCCCGATTTCTGCGCCGGCGCGGTCCTGCTGAATCGGCTGACCGGCCTCGACGACCGAATCGAAGTGCACCAGGGAAGTGCGCTCGACCTGCCCTTTCCCGACGACTCGTTCGATGCCGTCTGGATGCAGAATGTGGGCATGAACATCGCTGACAAGCAGCAGCTCTACGGCGAAATATACCGGGTGCTCAAGCCGGGCGGCCGATACGCCTTCCAGGAGATGGCCGCTGGCGAGGCGACGACGTCCTATTTCCCGCTGCCGTGGGCCACCGACCCGGCCGACAGCTTCCTGGTTTCGATCGCAGAGCTGCACGCTGTTCTCGGCAAAAACGGATTCGTCGCGGAACTCTTCGAGGATACCAGCGACGCGCATTTGAACGCGCCGACCGCAGACGCCGCACCGAGTCCGCTGACCTTGGGGGTATTCGTCGACAATCTCGCGCAAAAGGCCGGGAACGCGCGGCGCAGTCTTCAGGAGGGCCAGATCCGGCTGGTCCGGGGTGTCTTCCGGGTGCAATGAGCGAGCGCGCGGCCGACGGCACTCCCGAGCGCTTGCTGCCACCCGCAAGGAGGTTCCGGGGTTGTCGATCGTTCGTGATGTGCTGGACTCGATTGGAACGGAAAATGGCAACGGCCCTGGCTTCCCCGGTTTCCCGGCGCGCCTGCGGGCAAAACGGCCTCACCCGGGAATTCACGCCGTGCAAGATCCGGAGAGCGGAAAGCCGGCGATAGGCGCCATGACGGAAAAGGCATTCTGGTCAAATCCGTATGCAAGCCGACACGCGACGGTTGTCGCCTCGGTGAATCAGGCGGAGGTCACTCTCGATTCAACGATCTTCTTTGCCTTTTCCGGCGGCCAGGAGAGCGATTGCGGAACCATTGGCGGCTATCCGGTGATCTCGGCCAGGATGGAGGCTCCTGAAATCATTTATACGCTACCGCTGGATCACCGCTTGAACGCTGGGCAGGAAGTCGCCGTCGAGATCGATTGGCGCAGGAGATACCGACTGATGCGGCTTCACTTCGCCGCCGAACTGGTTCTCGAACTCTTCTACAGGAATCTTGATGGTGCCGGGAAGGTCGGCGCCCACATCGGGCAGGACAAGGCGAGAATCGACTTTGCCTGGCCAGAGAGTGTCTCGCCATTGTTGCCACGATTCGCCGAAGAGGCGAACCGAATCGTCGACGCCGACCTCGAAATACGGACCGGCTTCGAAGACGCCGCAAGCGAACGTCGCTACTGGGAGATTGAAGGGTTTGCGCGCGTCCCGTGCGGCGGCACCCATGTCAGGCGAACCGGCGAAATTGGTCCGATACGCTTGAAGCGCAACAATATCGGACGCGGCAAGGAGCGTGTCGAGATCTATCTGGCAGAATAGCGGCATGGCCTCGCCCGACCATGGCGTCCCCAGGAAGCGCTTGCCGGATGCCGCCGCTGCCCGGGCGTGTGCTGGCGGCGTTGGCCGGACGTGGCGCGCGTTCAATGCTTGGCCCCTCATGGAGAGCCCTTTTCATGTCCCCGCTCGAAGCCAGGAAGATCATCGACGCTCTTGCCAACGGCATCGACCCGGAGACGGGCGAGATGCTGCCTGAGCAAAGCACGTTCAACAATCCGCAGGTGATTCGCGCGCTCTTCGTCGCCGCGAAGGCCCTCGACAACGCTGAACGGCGTGCCGAGCGTGACAACTCGCTGCCCGGCAACGCCGGACGTCCCTGGTCCGACCTTGAGGACCAGCAGCTGCTGGCCCTCTTCGACGCCGGAAAGCCGTTCCAGGAGATCACTGCCAGGCATGGCCGCACGCCGGGGGCGATTGCCGCTCGCCTGGTTCGTCTCGGAAGAATCAAGGACCGTACCGACGTCCACGTCCGTTCCCGACCGCCCAATTCACCAGACGCTGCGCGATGAATCCGCGCTCGCTTCCCACCGATGAGATCGATTTCGGAGCTTCCCTTCTTGCCGGCCGGTCTTTGCGTGAACATTGAACCGCTCTCCTCGCTTGACGAAGTGCTCCCCTTGCTTGCGGGTTGCGACCTGCCGGTTGCCGACCTGTCGTCGTCACCGTCGCCACCGTACTTTTTCGGCGTTCGCGCCGCTGGCGCGCTGGTCGGTGTCGTCGGCCTGGAAATCTTCCAGTCCGTCGGCCTGCTGCGGTCTCTGGCGATTTCTCCGGATTTCCGAGGGCGCGGCCACGCGCGCGACCTGGTGCGCTTCGTCGAGCGTTTTGCTGCCGCCCGCGGGGTTGAGTTGATCTTCTTGCTGACCACCACCGCCGAGGCCTGGTTCACGGCGCTCGCTTACACGGCCATCTCTCGGCAGCAAGCGCCAGAGGCCATCCGGGCCACCCGCCAGTTCTCGACGCTCTGTCCTTCTACGTCAGCCCTGATGTCGAAAACTGTCGCCACCGGCACCGTCCCTTCCAGCGCACAGCTTCCGTCCGCTGGAATTGCCAAGAGCAATGAAAGCCGATAGTCGGCTACCGGTCGCCGCAACCCGCGGGCACCGTCATCGGCCAACTCGCCTGCGGCAGTCGTTGATATGAACAAGCTGGATCCATCGTGCGGTCTGACCGCGAACCAGATTGGCGCAATCAAATTCAAGATAAAGCAGGCGATAAATCAGAAACTGCCCGTACTTCCGGAACATGAGGAGTTGAAGCTGTTTTTTCAGGGCCGTGGCGCGTACACCTAAGCCGGCGCCTGCTGGAGCAGGACAACGTCGATCCTGTGCACCGGATCCACATCGAGATCGACGTAAAGCTGAAGAAGGAGTTCTGCCACTACCCGCAGCCCGCGCGCTACACCTTCTCGTACCGACTTGAACTACAAGCGGAGATTTGTCAGTCGGTCAAGTCGATCCGTGAAGTATCCGCCCGACGCTGATCGTCGTGGCGAGCCTGCAGCGTTTGCAGCTTGGCGGTCGTCCCCCACGCATCCCGCACGAAATCGCTTGCGAAACTGATTCTGCGCCTTCTTTCAATGCACGGTGCAGATCAGGCACGGGGCGACAGAGCGCACGACGTGCTGAACCAGGAGCGGGGCACTTTCCCCCTCGCCTAGCGGCAGCCCCACCAGAGCCTGTCCGAGCGCGCCGGGGACGCCGGCGGCGTCGCGTGGCGAGAAGTTCCAGATGGTCGGGGCGATGATCTGATAGCGGGCGATCTTGCCACGCTCGATGCGCAGCCAGTGGCCGAGCGCGCCGCGCGCGGCATCGACGAGGCCGACCGCGCTGGCCTGATCGGGCAGCTGCCACTGGTTGCAGAAGGCTTCGTCGGGAGTCAGCGCACGCGCCCAGCGCTCCATCGCCGCGACCACCAGTGCGATTTCGAACAGGCGGGCGACGACGCGCGCCACGACGCTGCCGCCGCTGGCCGCGACCAGCGCGCGCAGCAGCGGCTGGCCGTCGACCATCTGCCGGGCCAGCGCGCCGGTTTCGACGACGCCGGCGTCGTTGCGCGGCGCTTGCACCAGGTGTAGACGTTCGGCTGCTCGCAGAACTCGCCGAGCAGCGAGCGGGTCTCCCCATGCCGCGGGCAAAGAGCTGATGCGCGCCCTGCCCGCCGTGATCCAGCCGGCCCGGCTGACCGTAAGCGCCGTAGCTGAGAAAGCGGTCGCTGGCGCGCCCGATGCGGTCCAGGCCGAGGTCGTCGGCGATTTCGAGGAAACGCGGGAAGTCGGCTGGACGGTCTCGCGCCCAGGCGGCTAGTTGGTCGACGCTAGCGATCGCGGTGACGTTCTCGAGCGTGTCGCCGAAAAGCGTTTCGCTCAGGAAGGCGCGACACTCGCGCAGCACGGTCAGCACGCGGACCTTCTCGGCGGCGGTGAGCGCGCGCGTCGTTCCGCCGGGATGCAGCGCCAGGCTATGCGGCCACTTGCCCGCCAGGTAGCCCATCAGCCGCAGCCAGTCGGCACGCGCCGGCAGCACCTCGCCAACGTTGGCCCGGAAACGCCGCTCGGCCTGCGCGTGCCAAGCGCGGCCACGATACGCCGGGCGCGCAACATCGGGCATGAAGAAGAGGTTGAAGTGGGCAGGTGGTCGGCCACGTTTTCGCAGCCGAGAATCAGCTGGCTGGCCAGCCGGCCGTTGGCCCGCATGCTCAGCCCGGTCGTCTCGGCGAGCGCGGCGGCGGCAGCGGCGGCAGCGG
>DPSD01000329.1:483-956 GCA_003538495.1 Accumulibacter sp. | reverse complement strand
GCGGCAGCGGCGGCAGCGGCGGTGGACTGCGATACCGAGCAGATGCCGCAAATCCCCGGCACGATCACCTGCGCGTCGAGCGGGTGCTTGCCGACCAGCAGCTGCTCGAAGCCACGAAAGAGCGACGAGCAGACCTGCGCCGACGCGACCCGGCCAGCGGCGATGTCGAGCGTCACCGCGACGTCGCCTTCGACGCGATTGAACGGGCCGACGGTCAGCCGGCGGCTCATTTCTCCCGGCTCTAGCGGATTCCCGACCGGATCAGCGGATGATCGGCGCACGAGTTCTCGCGTACACGCCTGGGCGTTGCCGACTTGAACAGGGCGGCGAGCGCGACGAACCACGCCTTGGGCATGTCGATCGGCAGGTCGGTCGGGATGCCGGCGATCTTCGGCGTCTGCATGAACAGACCTGATTAGCGCTGTGCTTCAGCCAACCGGAGCCAGACCTCGGGGCGCTTGCCAGTGGTGGCG
>DPSD01000329.1:0-148 GCA_003538495.1 Accumulibacter sp. | reverse complement strand
GAAGCGGTATTGCGTCTCCGACAGGTAGCGGTAGGCGTACTTTCTGAAATCGAAAGCGTGGTAGGTCCCGTTGATGGAGGTCTTGAGATTGCCGAGGAGGGTATTGATCCAATGGAAGCACGACATATCGGTACTTCGCCGCGCTTTG
>DPSD01000719.1 GCA_003538495.1 Accumulibacter sp. | reverse complement strand
CCTCCGAGATCAGGAAATCTGACCTTGCTCTTGGTCTTGTTCCATATCGTGTTGTCTCTCGCAGCATCGATAAAGTCGTGCCCGGCCCAGGTGACACTCAGGAGGATTGCCGATGGACCTGGGCCATCGAGAGTCGTGATTTCCACCGCATCAACAAGCCCCGCTTCCCACATGAGGTGAACATGATGCGCGATCGTCTCTTCAGAGTAATCGGGCAGCACCGGGTTTTGACCAATCCCCGCACCATCCTGCTCGGTTGCCCACAGCAAGATGTCCCGGACGAGATTGAGGTCACGTTTCATTGCAGTCTCCTGTGAGGTGATACGGCGCGACGCGCCGGCCGAGCAGCAAGATGTAGTTAATGAGGCCATTGTAGAGCATGGGTCAAGATAGCGAATTACGGGTGCGGGTGCGCCTCGACGGGGCGACGCAGACCACCGCCGACGCGCAGCGCATTCAGCAGGCTCTGAAGCGGATCAATACCGAGGCCGCGGCCGGCGGCCAGGCCGCGGGTGGGGTCGCCAGGATATCCGACGAGGTCGGCGGCTTGTCGGCCAAGGTCGCCTCGATGGCCAGTATCGGCAAGAATCTGCTGATCGGCAGCGGTGTGATCGGCAGCGTTGCCGCGCTCGGCGCGGCGTACAAGGACGCTGCGCTACAGGCCGACAAGCTGAAGAACACCTACGCCTTTGCCTTCGGCTCGGCCGGCGCCGGCGCGGCCAATCTGGCATACATCAAGAGCACCGCGAACACGCTCGGCACTTCGCTGCTGAGCACCGCCGATGCCTATGGCAAACTCGCCGCGGCGAGCGTCGGTACCAACCTCGAAGGGACCAAGACGCGGGCGATCTTCGAGTCGATCAGCAAGGCCGCGACGGTGGTCAATCTGTCATCCGAGGAGACCCGTGGTGCGCTGCTGGCCGTGCAGCAGATGATGAGCAAGGGCACCATCCAGGCCGAAGAACTACGGGGACAGCTCGGCGAGCGGCTGCCCGGCGCGTTCCAGATCGCTGCGCGGGCGATGGGCGTATCCACAGCCGAACTGGGCAAGATGCTCGAACAGGGCAAGATCCTGTCCGACGACTTTTTGCCCAGGTTCGCCGCCGAGCTGGAGAAGACCTTCGGCGCATCGGCCGAGCGTGCGGCCAACAGCTTCCAGGCGCAGATCAACCGCATGGAGAATGCCTGGGAGAGCTTCAAGATGGCTCTCGCCGCGCCAGCGGCGTGACCGGCGCGCTGGCCGATTCGCTGAATACCGCGGCCTTGAACATGGAGCGCCTGGCCAGGGCCGGTAACGGCTTGTTCTGGCGTTTCTTCTACGGCCTGGGGTCGGTCGAGATGGACATTCTGGCGTGGATGGCCGGCACCAAATCGCCCACCGGCGGCAACCTGGCGCGCGACGATGGCTGGATCAATCGCAAGCTCGCCGACATCGCCCGCCTGCGTGGCGAGGCCGAGAAGGAGCCGGGGATACTCAAGGATCGCTTCAGCGCCTCCCATCAGCTCAAGATCGCCCAGCAGGAACTCGACGAAGCGATCGCCGCGCGCAACAACCGTGGCGCCACCGGCGAAATCAACCTGCGCGACAAGGAGGGCGCCAGAGCCGCGGCCAAGAAGAACCTGGAGGGGCTGGCAGCGGACCGGCTGAAGCTCTACGACGACTTCTCCGCGGCAGTCGCGTCGCGCGACGCCAAGCTCAAGAAGTCGCTGGACCTGGCTGCTTTCGACAAGCAGTGGGCCGGCATGGCGCTCGAGAATCCGGAGTTTTTCAAGGAGGCGCGGGCGCGGCTGGTCAAGAGCCTCGACGCGGCGATCGCCAAGGAAGGGCCGAAGCCGATCGACGTCGACCAGCTGCACGCCGAGCGCATGCGCGAGTTGCAACACCAGGCGACACAGGAGATACACGAGCTAACCGCCGCCGACCGTCAGCGCAAGGCGATGGAGCGTGCGCAGGTAGCGATGGACCGCACCGTCGGGAATCTTGAGGACACCTACCAGCGGCAGCTGTCGATCTACGACGAGAAGCAGATGACCGCTCCGCAGCGCGAGTTGGCGGCGGCGCTGCGCAAGGTCGAGGAAGCGGCCGACGCGGCGCGCGAGGCGCTGTCACAGAAGGCGGCGACGCTGGAGGTTGACGACGTGCAGGCGCTGGAAGCCTACCGCGCGGCAATCCTCCGCGTCGGCGAGGCAGAGAGCCTACAGATCGACCAGGTGAAGCGGCAGCAGGCCGAGCAGGAACGCTTGAACGGCCTGTGGGAAACCGGCGCGCAGCGCGCGCTGACCAAGTACATGGACTCCACCAAGAACGTCGCCGACGAGGTAGAAGAGGCGTTCACGCGCGGCTTTCAGGGGATGGAAGTGGCGCTGATGAGCTTCATCACCACCGGCAAGGCGAACTTTTCGGATCTGGCGAAATCATTCATCGCCGACATGGCGCGTATCGAGCTGAAGGTGTTGCTCTTCGGTAAAGATGCCGGCGGCGGGAGTAGTGGCGGCGGTGTTCTGGGAGGCCTGGCCGGGAAAGTTCTCGGGTGGCTCGGCGGTGGCGGCGGCTCCGGGCCGCTGCCTGGTTCGGTCGGCGCCGCCGGCGGTCTTCCGCTGCCCTCGTTCGCCAGCGGTGCGGTGTTCTCCGGCGCCCCCAGCCTGCACCGCTACGCGAACACGGTCCTAGACCGCCCGACGCCATTCACCTTCGGCACCCTGCATCGCTTCGCCCAGGGCGGTGTGTTTGCCGAGGCTGGCCCGGAGGCGGTGATGCCGCTGACCCGCGACGCGCGCGGCCGGTTGGGCGTGCGCAGCGAGGGTGGAGCCGCAGTGAACATCACGGTCAATGTCTCGGGCGCTGGCGGCAACCTCGGCGAGGTGCGCCGGGCGGCTGGCCAGGGCGCTCGCGAGGCGCTGACGGCGCTCGACAGGGCACGCCGCTATGGCTGAGTTTCTCGAACAGCGGATCTCGGCGGCGATCGCCTACGGCTCGTCCTGGGCCGATGAGTACGATGTGCAGATCACCCGCACCGCCGGCGGCGGCGAGTACCGCAAGCTGGTCCATCCGTACCCGGTGCGCCGCTTCCGGCTGATCTACCGCGCCGACCGCGCCGACGTTGGCGTCAAGGTCAAGTATCTCTACGACCGCTGCTACGGCAAGTTCTCGGGCTTTCGCGTCAAAGCGCTGGACGATTTTACGACCGCCGCGGATGGCCGCACGGCGCCGACCAAGGACGACCAGACACTGCTCTATGTGTCGAGCGGCGTCTATCAGTTGCGCAAGGAGTACGGCAAGGATCAGGCCGGTCTGGCGATCGGTCGGCCATTCAGGACCATCTTCAAGCCGGTGGCGGGTACCGTCGTGGTGGCCAAGAACGGCGTGCTGCTCAGCTCGGGCGTGAGCGTCGACACCACCACCGGCCGGGTGACGATCTCGCCGGCGCCGAGCTACCCGGCCGACGTGATCACCGGCGGCTGTCAGTTCGACATCCCGGTGCGCTTCGACACCACCGTCGACGTCGACCAGCTGGCGCCGAATCATCGCCAGCTGAACAACGTCGAACTGGTCGAGCTGCTCGCGCCATGAAATCGGTCGTCGCCGACTACCGCTATCGCGTGCTGTGCTGCCGCATCGTGCCGGTCAGCGGCGCGACGATCCGGCTCACCGACCACCCGCGCGACCTGACGATGAGCAACGGCCAGGTCTACCTGAGCACCTCGGGCTACGAATTCACCGGCTATTCGGCCGGCGACGCCTTCGCCCCGGCGAGCATCGATCTCGGAGGCATCGCCGGCGCCGCCGGGATCAGCCGCGCAGCACTCGGCAGCGGCTTGTTCGACGGCGCCCGCGTCTATGGCTTCGCCACTACCTGGACCAGCCCGGTCGAGGACGACGAGCCGGTGTCCGCGGGGCTGTTCGGCGCGACGACCTTGCGCGACGACCGCTACCAGATCGACGGCCTATCGCTGGTCGATGTCCTCGGGCAGACCGTCGGCGAGACGTTCACCGCGCAATGCCCGAAGGTCTTCCTGTCGCAAACCTACGGTGGCTGCATGGTTCCGGTCGCCGCCAACACCGTGACCGGCACGCTGACCGGCGTGGTCAGTGCGTCGCGCTTCCAGGACACCGCGCGCGGCGAGGCCGACGACGTCTTCGCGGCCGGCACGATCAAGTTCACGAGCGGCGCCAACGTTGGCCAGAAGCCACTGGAGGTCAAGATTTACCTGGCCAACGGCACCATCGAGGTCTTCGAGTCCTTCTACTACCTGCCGGTGGCCGGCGACGCCTACACCATGACCCGCGGTTGCCGCAAACGGATGAGCGATTGCCAGTGGCGCTGGAATGGCACCGCCAACTTCAGCAACATCGCCAACTTTGGTGGCTTTCCGTACATTCCGGCCGGCAGTGTCTATGCCCAGGCGGGGACCGGCGCATGACCGCCGACCAGATCGTCGCCGCGGCGAGCGCCTGCCTGGGTACGCCGTTTCGCCACCAGGGGCGCCAGCCGGGCGCCAATGGCGGCATCGATTGCGCCGGCCTGGTGGTCCACGTCGCCGGCGCGCTTGGCTGCAGCTATCTCGACCAGGAAGGCTACGGGACGCTGCCGGCCAACGGCCTGCTGGAAGCGGCGCTCGACGCGCAGCCCTGCCTGGAGCGGGTTTTCGATATCGACGCCAAACAACCCGGCGACGTGCTGCTGATGCGCTTCACTGGCGAGCCGCAGCACCTGGCGATCCTCGCCGGCGAGACCTTGATCCACGCCTGGGAAGCGCCCGGCCTGTGCTGCGAGCACAACATCGACGCCACCTGGTTGGCTCGCATCGTCCGTGTCTATCGATTCGTCGGGGTAGTCTGAGATGAGCAGCGCAGGGCAGATCCTCGGTGGCATCGCCGGCGGCGTTATTGGCTATTTCGCTCAGAACCCGTGGCTGGGCGTGCAGATCGGCCTATCGCTCGGTGGCTTGATCGATCCGCCGAAGGGGCCGACGGCGGCCGGCCCGCGCCTCGACGACCTGACCGTTCAGACCAGCACCTACGGTGCGCCGATTCCGCGTGTCTACGGCACGGTGACGGTGGTCGGCAATGTGATCTGGCTGGAAAACAACCGCTTGAAAGAGACGGTCAAGAAGAAAAAGAGCGGCGGCAAGGGCAGCGGCAGCAAGACGACCACCAAGACCTACAGCTATAGCGCCACCTTCGCCGTCGCGCTCTGCAAAGGGCCGATTGTCGGCATCAGGCGGCTGTGGATTAGGAGCGATCTGGTCTACGACGCCGGCTCCAGCGACCCGAACACGATCGCCGCAAGCAACCAGTCGGCCGCCGGCTGGACGCTGTACAAAGGGACGGACACCCAGGCCGCCGATCCGCGCATGCAGGCAACGCTGGGCGTTGCCAACACGCCGGCCTGGCGCGGGCTGGCCTATCTGGTGTTTCAGGATCTGGCGCTGGCGAAGTACGCGAACAGCTTGATGGGGGCGCAGATCAAGGCGGAGGTGATGATGGCTGCGGCGCCTATCGCTTGGACCGCAACGCAGTTCGCGCTCTCTGCGTCTGACAGTTGGGGAAGCATGGCCGCCTCGCCGACGACGGCCATTGCGGTTGCCGGGGATAGCGGATCGTCCAATCGAATCTCTATCACGCACGATGGGCAGACATGGACGCAGGTCACGACTTCAACGACCGAGGGCCGGTACTGCACAGCTTACGGCGCCGGAATTTTCATCACCATGAACTCCGGCTACGGGTGCGAGAAATCAGTCGACGATGGGGCGTCGTGGTCACACATCGTGTCGAACGTTGGTCAGAACTGGGTCACGTTCCCGACGAACCCATACCCGCCCTATGCGCCATCCTCATACAGCGGGATCTGCTACGGCGGTGGGCGCTTTGTAGCGACGGTGAGCGGTTTGTACTGCGGAGTCACGACTGACGGAACAAACTGGCAGCGCGGGACGATGCCGAATAATCGCACGTGGGGACCGATCACGCACAACGGGTCCGTTTTTTGCGCACTGGCTGGGGGCACGAACTACTGCGCAACATCAGTCGATGGGCTGACGTGGACCGAGCACGCCATGTCCGGGTCAGGAAACTGGAACGCGATCGCGTGGGGTGCTGGTCTGTTTGTGGCTGTGGGATTTTCAGGTGGCGTGGCGATAGCGTCGTCGCCGGACGGCGTTACGTGGACTACCCGGATGGGCAGCGGCCTGAACTTCAAGGGCTTGTCATGGACTGTTGATTACTTCGTCACGGTCGGTTACGGCTCTAACCAGGGGTACACTTCGCTTGACGGTATTACCTGGACCGCGCTCACGCTACCGGCGAGTACCTTATGGCGGGCATGTGTGCCTTTCCTGGGCGCTACATTGGTGGTATCGCAGACTACGTCGATAGCCGCGTACATCTACGCCAGCAGGATCGGCGCCGGCCAGATGCTATCGACTGTTGTCTCTGCCGAGTGTCTGCAATCCGGGCTACTCTCGGCCGGTGACATCGATGTCAGCGCGCTCACATCATCGGTGCGGGGCTACCGCATCGGCAGCGTCGGGACGCTGCGCAGCGCGCTGGAGCCGCTGCAGGCGTCCTGGCCGTTTGACGTGGTCCAGCGCGGCTACAAGCTGACCTTCAAGCCGCGCGGCGGCGCCTCGGTGGCGACCATCGCCGCCGGCGACTTCGATGCCCGTGGCACCAGCCAGGAACCCGGCGTGCAGATCACGCAAGCACGCGAGGTCGACAGCCAATTGCCCCGGCGGCTGACCGTCCGATACCTGGATAGCGCCCGCGAGTACGACGCCGGCAGCCAGTACGCCGAGCGCCTGTCGTCGTCGACGATCCGCGAGACCGTCGTCGACCTGCCGATCGTTCTCGACGCCGGCGAAGCAGCCGGCAAGGCCGAGGTGCTGCTCTACGCCGCGTGGCTGGCGCGCACGCAGATCAGCTTCAACCTGCCGGCCACCTACCTGCACCTGGAGCCGGCCGACGTGGTGACGCTGCCGACACCGGAAGGTTCGATCACCGTTCGTCTGACGACCGTCAATTACACCAGCGATAACCGCGTCGAGTGCCGTGCGACGCTGGAGCGCGCGGCTGTCTATACGCCTGCCGCACTTGGCGTGGTGCCCAGCACTACCGGCCCGACGACGCTGACGCCGCTTGGTCCGTCGACCTACGCGCTGCTCGACCTGCCGCGCCTGGGCAGTTCGCAGGATGGCGTGGGCTTCCCGGTGGCCATGTGCGGCGCCGATTCGGCGTGGCCCGGCGGCGCCCTGATGCGCTCTGCCGATGCCGGCGCGACCTGGGGCCAGCCGCTCGACTTCGCTCCCCCAGGGGCAACGATAGGCGTCGCGACGACCACTATCGGCGTCGTCGAGTCGCGACTGATCGACGCCGCCAGCCGGCTGACCGTTACCCTCACCAGCGGCACGCTATCCGACGTCAGCGAATTGGCCATGCTCGCCGGAGCCAACCATTTTGCCTATGGGGCCGCGGGTCGCTGGGAGATCATCGCCGCCCGCAGCTGCACGCTGCAGAGCGGCTCAACCTACGTCCTGAGCAACCTGCTGCGCGGTCGCTTTGGCAGCGAGTGGGCGATGGGCCTGCACGCCACCAGTGACGTCGTCGTCCTGCTCGACTCGGCCGACTTGCAGGTCCTGCCCCTGACCAACGCCGACATCGGCGCGGCCAGGCTGTTCCGCGCGATCACCAGCGGCCGCGACTTCAGTACCGACAGCGACCGCGCCATGACCTACGCCGCGGTCAACCTCAAGCCCCTGTCGCCGGTCCTGCTCAACGGCTCCCGCGATCCAGGCACGGCCGACTGGTCGCTGACCTGGACTCGGCGAACGCGCAAGGGCGGCGAGTGGCTCGACGGCGTGGACGCCGAGCTGGGTGAGGCTGCCGAGACCTACGATATCGAGGTCTACGCCGATGGCAGCTACGCCACGCTCAAGCGCACGATCACCGCCAGCAGCCCGTCGTGCGCGTACTCCAGCGGCGCCCAGGTGACCGACTTCGGCACCAACCAATCCACCCTGTACCTCAAGGTGTACCAGCGATCGGCAACCGTCGGCCGCGGCTACCCCCTGACCACGGCAATCACGAGGTAAGTCATGTCACACAGCGCCACGCTCCTCGACCTTCTCACCCAGGCGCAAGCCAGCAAGGAGATCACCGCCAACGCCCTGCTCGACGCGGCGTCGCCAGCCACGATCTTCGGCCGACGGGCTTCCACCTGCGCCGGTCTCACCTGGGGATACTACGGCGGCACGATGCTGGTCGACGGTGCCCTGACGGCGATCGCCAACGGCACGCTCACACTCACTGCCAGCCAGACCAACTACGTGCAGGCCACGCGTGCGGGCGTCGTCTCGTCCAACACCACCGGCTACTCGGCCGGCCAGATTCCGCTCTACACCGTCGTCACCGGCGCCAGCTCGGTGACCAGCTACACCGACCACCGCGCCTGGGTAGAACCGCGCCATCTGACCAGCCGGGCGGCCATCACGGTAACCGCCGCCGACGTCACCCTCAGCGCCGCCGAAGCCCGCTGCCGATACCTGACAATCAGCGGCGTGCTGACCGGCAACCGCGCCGTGATTGTCCCCACCGATTGGGAAGGGATCGTGTTCTGCAACAACAGCGGTGCCTTCACCACGACGGTCAAAACAGGGTCAGGTACAGGGGTCGTCGTAGCCCAGGCCAAGCGCGCAAGCCTGCTCGCCGACGGAGTAAATGTGGTCCGCCTCACCGCCGACGTTTAACGCGATAGGGTCAGGCTCCGTGGGCATCAGGTATTCAGCCGGGGCCGACGTATCGAACGCATGGCGCCCGCGCCAACCGTGAGGGAGATGACAATTTAGGCGTGCGGGGTGCCCGCGCGCAGTTCTTGATACGGCATCAAAGAAAGGGGCGACCGGCCCGGTGCGTCAACACCAGACCGGCCACCTGATCCCGCAGAGAGCATCTGCGAGCCTCGGCCAAGGCCCCCCCACCACGCGCGTGGCGGCCGGAGTCTAGCCTGTTTTAACGCGTCGCGAAAGGCTCCAGATGCATGCAAATCCAATCATCCCCTGGCTGGGCGGTAAGCGCCGACTGGCCGCCAAGCTGTTCCCGTTGTTCCCGCCGCACGAGTGCTACGTCGAGGTGTTTTGCGGCGGTGGGGCGCTGTACTTCTTGCGGCCGGTTCCAGCGCCTGTGGAAGTCCTGAATGACATCAACGGCGAGCTGGTGAACCTCTACCGAGTGGTCCAGAATCATCTGGACGAATTCGTTCGGCAATTCCGCTGGGCACTGTCTTCTCGGCAGATGTTCAAGTGGGCGCAGGCGTCCGCGCCGGCCAGCCTGACGGACATTCAGCGGGCGGCTCGGTTCTTCTACCTGCAGCAGCACGCGTTCGGAGCCCGCATCAGCAGCCAAACCTTCGGCACGGCAACCACGGCGCCAACTATCAATCTGCTACGAGTCGAAGAAAAACTATCGGCCGCGCACCTCCGGCTGGCCGGCGGCACGACGGTTGAGAACCTGCCGTGGGAAGAGTGCATCAAGCGCTACGATCGCCCCCATACGTTCTTCTACCTGGACCCGCCCTACTGGCAAGCCGAGGGCTACGGCGTACCTTTTGACTGGTCGCAATACGAGAGGATCTCGTCCACCATGCGCTCCTGCAAAGGCAAAGTGATGCTGTCGATCAACGCGCATCCCGACATCCGCAGTTGCTTTGCCGGGCTGGCAGCTCGCGAGTTGTCCATCAAATACTCCGTTGGCGCGAACAATGGCAAGCCCAAGCAGACGGTCGAACTGGTGATCATGAACTACGACATTGAGACCGGAAGTGGCCCTGCGTAGAGGCATATCCTTATACACAACTTT
>DPSD01000302.1 GCA_003538495.1 Accumulibacter sp. | reverse complement strand
CGATCTTGCATCCGCAACCGCCTCCGTGCGAAAGCTGCGTCAGTCTGAGCGGCTGGTTGGCGGTGGTTTCCGGAGCTGCAGGCTCTTCGGTCTTCGGTTTTTTTCTGGGCATGATGGTCAGGTAAGCGGTATGGGGCGGTCACCACATGTGCGAGGCGGTACGGCGCCGCCGACAAAGCCTTTCAGCTTGCGTCAAAGCCTGCCTGTTCGACCGCCTCGCGCAAAATGGCTACGGTCCCGAGCGTCGGGTCGTAGTTGACGGTGGCTTGTCCGGGCTCCAGCGACACGTCGACCGTTTCGACGCCGCGCAGGGCTTCGAGGACGGCGCGGACGCTCTGCACGCAAGCCTGGCAGCGCATCCCGGTGATACGGATGACGATTGTCTCCATCTGCAGTTTCCCCTTGGGCGTTGCAGGTGCTGCCGGCATTTCGCCGGTAATCTTCCGCGGCTACTCCTGCACGCGCGTCGTCAACCCCTGGCTGCCGCCAGGGCGCCAGCGTTTGAGGAGTAGCGAGTTCGAGACTACCGAGACTGAACTCATCGCCATGGCGGCGCCGGCGATGACGGGATTGAGCATGCCCAACGCCGCCAGCGGTATGCCGAGAACATTGTAAATAAAGGCGCAGAAGAGATTCTGCCTGATTTTCCTCAGCGTCGCACGCGAAAGCGTGATCGCGTCGGCAATCCCGTGCAGATCGCCGCGCACCAGCGTCACGTCTGCGGCCGATATCGCCGCGTCCGACCCGGCACCGATGGCGAAGCTGACATCAGCCGCGGCCAGCGCGGGCGCATCGTTGATGCCGTCGCCGACCATGGCCACGACCGCACCACCGTTCTTCAGCGCATTGACCGCCGCTGCCTTCTCGCCGGGGAGTACGCCGGCCCGGAAATCATCGATGCCGGCGTCGTTGGCGATCGCGGCGGCTGTTGCCTGATGGTCGCCGGTCAGCATCACCACCCTAATGCCCATCGCCTTGAGGCGGCCCACGGCAGCACCTGAGGTGGCGCGCAAGGGGTCGGCGATCGCCAGCACTGCCAGGACGACGCCCGCATCGCCGCCGATGGCGTCGCCCGCATCACGGCCCTCATCATCTTGCCTGCCGTGCTCCCTGCCGACCTCCGCCAGGACCACGACGGTTTTGCCGGCGCGCTGCAACTGTCCGATCAGCTTCTCCGGCAAGGTCAGGCCGGCAAAAGCATCGGCGGCACCAAGCCGAAGCAGGCGCCCGCCGACCCGACCGGTTACTCCCCGACCGGGAATGGCCCGAAACTGCTCGACCACCGGCGGGGCAAGCCCGCTGGCCTGCGCTTTCTGGAGAATCGCCCGCGCCAGTGGATGTTCGGAACCCTGTTCAAGAGCGGCCGCCAGCAGCAGCGCTTCGTCAGCCGACGTTGCTAGGGGCAGGACGTCGGTCAGCAGTGGTTCGCCGCTGGTCAGCGTACCGGTCTTGTCTACGGCCAGCACCGCGATTTTTTCGGCACGCTCCAGCGCCTCGGCGTTCTTGACCAGGATCCCCGCAGCGGCACCCCTGCCAGTGGCGACCATGATCGCTGTCGGCGTCGCCAGTCCGAGCGCGCAGGGGCAGGCAATCACCAGTACCGCCACCGCGTTGACCAGAGCTGCGCTGAAGTTGCCGCCCAGCGCCCACCAGCCAAGCAAGGTGCACAAGGCGACGGCGCAGACGACCGGCACGAAGACCGCCGAGATCCGGTCGGCGAGTCGCTGCACCGGCGCTTTCGATCCCTGCGCCTCGGCGACCATCCGGATGATACCGGCCAGCAGGGTCTGCTCGCCGACGCCGCTGGCCCGGCAGCGCAGCATACCCTCGCCGTTGGCGGTCGCCGCGAATACGCGATCACCAGCCCGTTTGGCGAGCGGCATGCTCTCGCCGGTGAGCATCGCTTCATTGACGCTCGACGCGCCGTCGATCACTTCGCCATCGACCGGCAGGCTCTCGCCGGGGCGGACGATGAAGACGTCGCCGGGGATCAGCAGGGCGGCGTCGACGTCGATCAACTGGCCGTCGCGCTCGACGCGCGCGGTTTTTGGCTGCAGCCGAACGAGCGCCTCGATGGCGTCGGTGGTCCTGGCCTTGGCCCGCGCCTCGAGCAATTTGCCGAGCAGCACTAACGTAATCACCGCTGCCGACGCCTCGAAGTATACGTGCAGGTCGGTGGCGCCGGAGACCGTGACCACCAGACTGAAGCCGTAGGCCATGGTCGTTCCGAGCGCGACCAGTACGTCCATGCTTGCCCCGCCGCCGCGCAAGGCCTTCCACGCACCCGCGTAAAAACGTGCGCCGATCCAGAACTGCACCGGCGTTGCCAGCACCAGTTGCAGCCAGCGCGGCAGCACGTCGTGCTGATCGTGAGCGCCGGCACCGAACATGGTGAGCATTGGTGCGGCCAGCGGCAGCGTCAGCACCGCTGCAATCCAGAAGCGGCGCAATTCGGCGCGCTCGGCGGCGACCTTTCCGGCCTTTTCAAGCGCGCGCGACTGGTCGTCGGCCAGGCGCCCGACAAAGCCCGCACGTTTGACGGCAGCGAGCAGCAGCACCGGATCGGCGACTCCGGGAAGATAGCGGACGCTCGCCCGCTCGCTGGCCAGATTGACCACCGCTTCGACACCGGGCAGACGATTGAGCAGCTTCTCGAGCCGCGTCGAGCAGGCGGCGCAGCTCATCCCTTCGATGGCCAGTTGGAGCGTCCGCGGCGGCACGCTGAAACCGGCTTTCGCTATCGCCGCGACCACCTGTTGGGGATTGCTTGCGCCATCCGACAGGTCAACCCGCGCGCGCTCGCCGGCCAGGTTGACGGTGGCCGTGACACCCGGCAGGCGATTGAGGACCTTCTCGATCCGCGCCGCGCAGGCAGCGCAGCTCATGCCACTGATCGGCAGGTCGAGGTGCTGGCTGGAGTTCGTGGTCTGGTCAGTCATTGTCGCCCAGGCATCAGGAGGTCAAGCAAGCGTATCAGCTGGCGTCGGGCCAGCTCCGGAAAGCCAGTCGGGCCAGCCCGATCAGGCCCCAGACACCGAAGGCGAGAATCAGCAGCCCGGATGCGACGCGCAGCGCCGGCTGGCGCGCGTAGGCCTGCAGCCGGGTGGCAAGCAGGCCCGCGAGCAGCAGGTTGGGCAGGGTACCGGCGCCGAACGCCAGCATCAGGCCGGCTCCGTGCCAGGCCGAACCACTGGTCAAGGCAGTGGCCAACGCACTGTAGACCAGCCCGCAGGGCAACCAGCCCCACAGCAGACCGAGGGGAAACGCTTGCCGAACGGTGCGCGCGGGCAAGAAATGGCGGGTCAGCGGTTGCAGATGCCGCCATAGCTTCTGGCCAAAGCGCTCGGTGAACGCCAGAGCCCTGGTCATGCCCATCAGATACAGCCCGAGGGCGACGAGCATCAGGTTGGCGAGCAGGTACAGGACGCTGCGCAGCGGCAGCTGCCCGGACAAGACGAGGCTGGCTTCACCCAGCGCACCGACCAGGGCTCCCGCCGCGGCATAGCTGGCAATCCGTCCGGCGTTGTAGGCGAGGTGCAGCGAGGCGCGCGCGGGGCCTCCCATCGACAGGGCGCCGACGATTCCACCGCACATCACCACGCAGTGCGTGCCCCCCAGCAGGCCGACCAGCAACAGGGCGAGATAACTCGAATCAGGCATCAATGGACACGCCAACACCAGGCAGGAGGGCCGATTCTACTCCTTCATCCGAGCTGGTCGCCGGTGCCCTTGTTGCGGGCTTGTTGCGGCCGGCCTTCAGATCACCTTGGAGTAACGGGTGCGTTGGCGGTCGGCGCGCAGATAGCGGTCGAAGACCATCGAAATGGCGCGCACCAGCATCCGTCCCCGCGGCAGGACGGTAATCCATTTGTCATCGATGCGAACGAGGCCGGCGTCCACCATTTCGCGGAGATCGTCGAGTTCGGTGGCGAAGTAGCTTCTGAACTCGATCAGGTGGGCAATTTCGATCGACTCGATCGACAGTTCGAAGTGGCACATCAGCGATTGGATGATCGACCGCCGCAGCAGGTCGTCAGCGTTCAGCTCAATCCCGCGGTAGACCGGCAAAGCGGCGTTGTCGAGCAGATCGTAGTATTCGTCGAGCGTTTTCACGTTCTGACTGTAGGTCGGTCCGACCTTGCTGATCGACGAGATGCCGAAGGCCAGCAAATCACAGTCGGAATGCGTCGAATAGCCCTGAAAGTTGCGGTGCAGGCGCCCCTGTCGCTGTGCCGTCGCCAGTTCGTCGTCAGGCTTGGCAAAATGGTCCATGCCGATATAGACATAGCCGGCCTCGGTCATCTTGCGAATCGCCAGGGAAAGAATCTGCAGCCGCGCATCGGCGCTGGGCATTTCAGCCTCGAGGATCCGCCGCTGTGGCTTGAAGAGGCTTGGCAGGTGCGCGTAGTTGTAGATCGAGACGCGATCCGGGCTGGCGGCAATGACGCGGTCGAGCGTGCGGCTGAAGCCGATCACCGTCTGTTTGGGTAAACCGTAGATCAGGTCGACGCTGATCGACTTGAAACCGCTGGCGCGTGCCGCGTCCATCACCGCGCAGGTTTCTTCCTCGCTCTGGATGCGGTTCACTGCCTGCTGCACGCCCGGGTCGAAGTCCTGCACGCCGACGCTCATGCGGTTGAAGCCGAGTTCCGCGAGCAGTTCGACGGTCGCCCGGTCGACCTTGCGAGGATCGACTTCGATCGAGTACTCGCCACCCTCGATCAATCGGAAGTGCCTCCGCGTAGCCTCCATCAACTGGCGCATTTCGTCGTGTGATAGAAATGTCGGCGTCCCGCCGCCCCAGTGCAACTGCGCCACTTCCTGATCGCCACCCTCGAGGTGGCTGCTCTGCAGTGCCAGTTCGCGCGCCAGGTATTTCAGATACTTGGCCGAGCGCCCATGATCCTTGGTGATGATCTTGTTGCACGCACAGTAGTAGCAGATGGTATTGCAGAACGGGATGTGGAAGTACAATGACAGTTGCCGGCTAACGGCGCCGATGTTGCGCTTTCCGAGCCACAGCTGGTAGGCGTCCGAACCAAAGGCTTCGACGAAACGATCCGCTGTCGGGTAGGACGTGTAGCGGGGGCCGTTGATGTCGAAGCGGCGAATGATCTGCGGATCAAAAACCAGGTTGCCGGCGACAGAGTTCATGTTTCCACTACAGTATTTGTTGCGTGCATTATCGGACCGCGCTGAAGTAATCGGGTTGACGTGGATCAAACGCAGAGTTTAGTGAAAAGGACGGCCATGTCTAGCAATGATACGTCGGCGAGACTTGCGTTTGAGGTCGTCAAGACCGCCTGTTCGAACTGCAACCTCCGCGAGCTGTGCCTTCCCATCGGCCTCGATCCGGAGGAACTGAAAAGGCTGGACGAGCTGGTTTCGACGCGTAAGCGCCTCAAACGCGGCGATTACCTGTATCGGGCCGGCCAGGAGTTCGAGTCGATCTACGCGGTCCGCAGCGGCTTTTTCAAGACCGATGTGCTGATCGAGGACGGCCGTGACCAGGTGACCGGTTTCCAGATGACCGGCGAGTTGCTCGGCCTCGACGGGATCAGCAGCGAGGTCCACAGCTGCAATGCCATTGCCCTCGAAGACAGCGAAGTCTGCGCCATTCCCTTTTCCAACCTGGAAGGCTTGTCTCGGCAAATCCACACCTTGCAGCATCACTTCCACAAGGTGATGAGTCGCGAGATTGTTCGCGATCACGGGGTGATGATGTTGCTCGGCACGATGCGCGCCGAGGAACGTCTGGCGGCCTTTTTGCTCAACCTCTCGCAGCGCTTCAAGGCGCGCGGCTATTCGCCGGCGGAATTCAACCTGCGAATGTCGCGTGACGAGATCGGCAGCTATCTCGGTCTCAAGCTGGAGACGGTCAGCCGTGCCTTTTCGCGCTTCCAGGACGAGGGGCTGCTTGCCGTCCATCAAAGAAGAATCAGGATCCTCAACACCGCCGGCTTGAGAAAACTGATGTCGCACCAGCGCAACTGACGGCCTGCGGTGATGGCTGCAGCGTTTCACGCGAACCAGGCGAGGAAGCCGAGCGGGTTGCGCGTCGATGCCACCGAAACGATGTAGGCAAATGCCACCAGCGCGGCGACCAGGAACAGCGCACGCTGCTGCTTGCTGCGCCCGCGCTTCAGGGCCATCGCGCCACACCCGATGTAGACCAGCAGAGCGATCAATTTGGCGGTCAGCCAGTCGGCGGCGAACGGGTATTGGGCGCTGATCACGGCCATGGCGATGGCGCTGGCCAGCAGGACCGTATCCACGATATGCGGCAGCACCCGTACCACCTTTTTTTGCAGCCATGGTGATTCCCGGAGCATCCACACCCCGCGCAGGAAGAAGCCGGTGCCGCTGAGAACGACGCAGCCGATATGGAGGTATTTCAACGTCAGGTATGTCATCACGGCCCTGGTGGTCGGCGGTCCAGTTGATCGCTAGTTGAGCAAGGGGGGCCGGCCAAGCTGGCGTACTGCCACCGTACTTGGCGTGCCGGTTCTGCTGCAGCCTACCCGGAAAGCGGCCGCGCCGAACGCACCGTCTGGTTCACCTGCCGATCGCCGCATGGGTCGTCTGCGCTTCGATCTTCAGCCGGTGTCCGCGGTAGAACCGCACTGCGCAGACGATGTTGTGCAACAGCCAGCCATTGGCTGCCAGCAGCGCCAGCCCAGCCGGATAGGCGAACCAGGTCGGTCGCAGAACGGCCCCGAACAGTAGCAACAGAGCGAGCAAGTGCGCGTACATCTGTCCGTCAATCTGCTTGCCGGCGATCACCTTGTTCATGTTTGGCGCCAGCACGCGGCCGCGGCCGAGGTTCTGCAGGTGCGACCAGACCAGAAAAGGAACGATCTTGTAGAGCAT
>DPSD01000492.1 GCA_003538495.1 Accumulibacter sp. | reverse complement strand
TTTGAAATGAGAACTGCTGGGCTGGGCGTGGACTCGGGTCGGGACCTGGTTCATGATGGACTGTGACGCTCCTCGCATCGGCACGCGGAGTCGTTCGCGTGTGCGCGACCGGGGCGACCCAGCTCTCATGTGTCGGTTTTTGATTGACCAACAATGCCCGCATCGCTAGAATCCCTTGCTTCTCCGATCGGCGTCTGTTGAGCCTGAAAGGCAACGTAGCCCCTTGCTGGCTGATCGGTTTCCCCTCAGCGGACGTTTGGCGCCGGCTTGCTGGCCAGGATCGGCGAGTCGCTGTTGGCGTCGGGCCTGGGGCCTCCATGCAGTACGAGCGCCGGTAGTGCTCGAGCTGATGAGGCGCTGATCTTGGGATGAGGGCACATTGTGGGCGGAGCAGGGCCAACCAACGATGACTGGGTCCATGGGCAATCTTCGCTCCTCAGCGAGCATCACTCTGTCTGCTTGGAACGCGCTGTTTCTGCGCGAAGCGGTCAGCCGGGTGTCTGGACGCCGGGCAGCTTGGCTGTGGCTGTTGGTGGAGCCCGCGGCGCACCTGACGGTTCTGATGGTGATCTTTTCGACGATTCGCCATCGGGTCATGCCGGGTTTCGACTATGCCCTATTTCTGGCGATTGGCATCCTCGGGTACAACCTCTTCCGGAATTCGGCGACGCGGTCGATGGCTGCCATCTCGGCTAACCGTGCGCTATTCGCCTACCGCCAGGTCAAACCCGTGGATGTGGTGCTGGTGCGTGCCTTTCTCGAAGGTGTAATACAGTTGTTCGTCGGGCTGATCATGATCGCAGGAATGTCGCTGGTGGGTCTTGAGGCTCTGCCGCACGACCCGCTCACGGTCATGCTGGTGTTCGCGCTTTTCTGGCTTTTCGGCACCGGGGTAGGGTTGATGCTTTCCGTCGGAAGCACGCTGATCCCAGAAATCGGCAAAATGGCGAACCTCTGTTTCATACCCCTGTACTTCGTTTCCGGAGTGCTGTTTTCCCCTGCCATGGTGCCCCCCGCATTGCGCGACTGGCTGTTGCTCAACCCTGTCATGCAAGGGCTTGAGTTGGCTCGTGCAGCGTTTTCCCCAAGTTACCATGTGGTAACCGGTGTCGACCTTTACTATCTGATGGCTTTCGCATTCGCCTCGCTCTTCTTTGGACTGGCGGTGCACGTTCGCTTTGCTCGCCGACTGCTGATGCAATGATCGTCGTTGATGATGTCCATAAGCGTTACCAGACCGAGCACGGAGCAGGCAAGTGGGTGTTACGGGGGGTTTCGTTCAACATTCAGCCCAGAGTCAGCGTCGGCATGGTTGGCCGTAATGGCGCAGGGAAATCGACGCTCTTGCGCCTGGTCGGCGGGGTCGATACGCCGAACCGAGGACGTATCGAGCGCCATTGTCGGGTGTCGTGGCCAATGGGCTTTGGTGGGGGCTTGCAAGGCTCCCTCACCGGGCGGCAGAACGCCAAGTTCGTTTCTCGCATTCATGGTCACGAACTCGACATTCCCGATCGCCTGGCCTACGTGGCCGATTTTTCCGAACTCGGTGATGCCTTTGACGAACCGGTCAAGACCTACTCCTCGGGTATGAGGTCCCGCTTGCAGTTCGCCCTTTCGCTGGCTTTCGACTTCGATGTCTATATATCCGATGAAGTCACAGCCGCGGGAGACGCCTCCTTCAGAGCGAAAGCGGCAGCGGCCTTCAAGAATCTGGCTAGCCACGCGGGCTTGATTATGGTCTCGCACGACGAAGGGACGCTGAAACAATTCTGTTCGGCCGGGATCTGGGTACATGACGGGCAGGCGCACTGGTTCGATCAGATCGACGACGCGCTAAGGGCCTACAAGGAAAGCATCGCCGCATGATTGACCGTATTCGCCAGCATCCATTGCCGCGTTTCATTGGCAGCGTGCACGGCCGGCTGGCTTCCCATCTGGTTCGCCGTGGCGCGCTTCGGGTTGCTCTGGTTGCCATCCTTCTGGCAATGGTTTATTGGGGCGTCATTGCCTCCGACCGCTACGTCTCGCAGGCCGATGTGGTCGTGGACAGCACCGACATGTCCGGCGGGCAAGCCGGGAGCATTGCCTCCCTGTTCGCGGGAAGCAGAGACGATCGTGAGCTGATGCTGATGCGAGACCACCTGCGTTCGGTGGACATGCTGGAAAAGCTCGAGGCGAAGCTCCAGTTGCGTATCCATTACAGCGATTGGAAGCGCGACCCTCTTTCTCGGATGTGGTTCGAGGACGCCGCCCAAGAGTTCTTTCATCAGCATTATCTGGCACGCGTAGGCGTCGAGGTGGACGACACCGCAGGTGTCTTGCGAATCAGGGCACAAGCCTACACACCCAAAATGGCGCATGCCATTACCAGCGCTCTGGTGGAAGAGGGCGAGCGTTTTATGAACGAGATCGGCCATCGCCTGGCGCGCGATCAGGTGAGTTTTCTCGAGCAAGCGGTCGGCGAGATGGGCGAGCGCGTGCTGAAGACCCGCGATGCCCTGGTTGATTTTCAGAATGCCAAGGGGTTCATTTCTCCGCAGGCAGCAGCCGAAACGCTTGGCGGCATCGTCGCCCGACTGGAAGGGGAACTTGCGCAGCTCAAGGCCAGCCGCGAAACGATGCTCGGTTACTTGAGCGCCAGTGCGCCTGACGTGGCCCAGATCACCCTCCAGATTGCCGCCATCGAGGGGCAGGTGCGCGCCGAGAAGGCACGCCTGACCTCACCAAAAGGTGGCACGCTCAACCGGACGGTGGAGGAGTACCAGCGCCTCGAAATGCAGACAGTGTTTGCTCAGGATCTGTACAAGGCGGCGCTGACGGCGTTGGAAAAAGGCCGTATCGACGCGGCGCGTAATCTCAAGAAGGTCTCCATCGTGCAAAGCCCGACTTTGCCGCAGTATCCGATGGAGCCACGCAGAACCTACAACATCATCGTTTTCGCTCTCTCCGTGCTGGTGTTGGCCGGCATCTTGCAGCTTCTTGCGGCCATTATCCGAGACCACCAGGACTGAAACCCATGATTCGCCTGCCTGATTCTTTACCGACGACCAGGACATTGCTTGCCAGCGGAGCAGCCGCCCCGCCTCATTGGGAGCAGCGAAATCTGACGGGGGGCTGGTGCTCATCGCTCATTCTTGTGCTGTTCCTGCTGGTTGGCGCTATTGCGCCAACGGCCTTTGCTGCCGCTACCGACGTCCTGGGCATTGGCCAGCCCGCCAATCAGGCGCCATCCGTGCCCATGGCTCAGCCGCTGACGGCCGCACCGGCAGCGGTGGTTCCGGAAGTCCGCACGGCTCCGCCGCAGTTTTTCGATTATTCCGCCAATGTGGTCAGCGACGTCTTTGGCGCCAACCTGTTCACCGGCGCCTTCGCCCGTGAGGGCGCGACACAGTTCAATCCGGATTACGCCGTCGCCGTTGGCGACAAGATACAGGTTCGTCTGTGGGGTGCCTTCGAGTTCGACGCGCCATTGACCGTCGATCCCAAGGGCAATATCTTCATCCCGCACGTTGGTCCGGTGCATGTCTTGGGGGTTCGCAATCAGGATCTGCAGCGCGTCGTTACCTCGGGCGCCACCAAGGTCTTTCGTGCCAACGTGTACAGTTATGCCAGCCTCGCTGCGGCTCAACCGGTGCGCATTTTCGTCAGTGGCTTTGTCAATCGTCCAGGCTTGTACAGCGGAACGAGCATGGACAGCCTGCTGCATTATGTGGACCAGGCGGGCGGTATCGACCCCGAGCGAGGTTCTTTCCTCAACGTGCAAGTAAAGCGTGGGAGCGCGACCCGTGCGTCGATCAGCCTCTACGACTTCCTGCTTGAGGGGCAGATTCCACTGATCCAGCTTTCCGACGGCGATGTCATTTTTGTTGCTCCCCGCCAGAACACGGTAAAGGTCGGCGGCCTGGCGGAAAATGCCAAGCGCTTCGAGTTCAGCAAGACCGCCTTGACGGTTTCCGAACTGATCAGGCTCGCCAAGCCCTCGCCACTGGCGACGCATGTGCGGGTGGTGCGCAACACCGGCACCGTGAAGAATACCGAATACTTTCCGCTTGCCGATGCTTCGATCGTCTCCCTGCAAAATGGCGACGGGCTTGAGTTCACCTCCGACAAAAGGCCAGGCACCATCGCCGTCCGGGTCGAGGGCGAGCACCAGAGTGTTCAGGAATACGTCCTGCCCTATGGCACCAAGCTGGGCGTACTCGTCAGCCAGATCGCGTTCACTGAACGGTCCGACTCCTCAAGTTTGCAGCTCTTCCGCCTGAGTGCCAAGGATCGGCAACGGCAGGCTTTGCAGACGACGCTCAAGTTCCTGGAGAATGCGGCCTTGACGGCGCGCTCCGGGACCAATGAAGAAGCGCAACTGCGCAAGGAAGAAGCGGATTTGCTGCTCAAGTGGGTGGAACGGGGCAAGAGCGTCGAACCGTCCGGGCAGGTGTACATAGCGCAAGCCGCTGATCGCGATCAACTTTTGCTGGAGAATGGCGACCTGCTTCGGGTTCCGACCAAGGATGGTCTGGTGCTGGTGGGTGGCGAGGTCATCTTTCCGAATACCATCGCCTACGACCCCTCTCTGAAACTCGCTGATTACATACAGAACGCTGGTGGATATACCCAGAATGCCGATTCCTCACGGGTGGTGGTCGCGCATCGTGACGGCAGCTTTGACGAGGCCAAGGGCGGTTTCTTTGGCGGCAGCGAGCCGACGGTTCGCCCTGGGGACCAAATCATGGTGTTGCCAAAGATCGATGTGAAATCAAGACAGCTGTTCAAGGACATCGTCGAGTCTCTGTTCAGACTTGCGGTCATCGTCGGGATCGCGACCAACTAGGCGGGCCGCAAGCGAGGAATCATCTCGGGTTGCCGGGTATGTTCGCTATGAAAACGGTTGATTGGCGGGCGAGTCTTCGGAGTTCACGCCTTGCCGGCGCGAAGCCGCAGATCGCCCTTTCCGAGGGCGAGCGGCGGTCAAGTCTGCGGAGGGCGTCTGGTTGCGCTGACGCGTTTCCTTGCAACCAGCGACGCGGTGACTCGCAGATCACTTGTTAATCTCCGAGTCACCGCTGATCTCTGACAGAC
>DPSD01000496.1:3200-3322 GCA_003538495.1 Accumulibacter sp. | reverse complement strand
CTGCGAGGCCGCCCGCGCCGACCTCGCACAGGCCGAGGCGAAGGTCCGCCTGACGCGCGTTGAGCAGGGACGAACGGTACTCTATGCGCCGTTTGCCGGCACCATCGCCAAGATTGTCGGCG
>DPSD01000496.1:1797-2858 GCA_003538495.1 Accumulibacter sp. | reverse complement strand
GCGTGCCGACGCCGCCGGCGATTGACCTGATCGACGACTCGTGCCTGTACGTCAAGGCCCCGATGGACGAAGTCGATGCACCCAGGATCAGCGCCGGACAGCCGGTCCGCATCAGCCTCGACGCACTGCCGCGGCAATCCTTTCCGGGCAGGGTCAGGCGCGTCGCGCCATACGTCTCGGCGGTCGAGAAGCAGGCGCGCACCGTCGATATCGAGGCCACCCTCGATGACCCGAGCGCACCGGGCCGACTCCTGGTCGGCTATAGCGCCGATGTCGAAGTGATTCTGGCGGTTCGCGAGCAGACCGTTCGCGTTCCCACCCCGGCGCTGCTCGAAGGCGGTCGCGTGCTGGTCGCAGGCGCTGACGGTAGCCTCGAAGAACGCCGGGTGAAGACCGGCCTCGCAAACTGGGAATATACAGAGGTTCTCGAAGGCCTGACCACCGGCGAACGCGTGGTCACTTCGCTCGAACGTGCGGGCGTCAAGGCCGGAGCGCATTATTCGGTCGAGTCCCAGCCAGCGGCGGCCGGCAAGTAATTGATGAGCATGGCGCTGATCGAACTCTCCGGAATCGAGCGAGTCTTTCGCCTCGGTGACAGCGAAGTGCACGCCTTGCGCCATCTCGACGTCTGCATCGCGGCCGGCGAGTACGTGGCGGTGATGGGTCCATCCGGCTCGGGCAAATCAACGCTGCTCAACCTGATCGGCCTGCTCGACCGCCCGAATGCCGGCACTTACCGTCTTGAGGGCTGCGACGTCACCACCCTCTCCGCCGAAGAACAGGCACACCTGCGCAGCGAACGCATCGGCTTCGTCTTTCAGAGCTTTCATCTGGTGCCACGCCTCACCGCCGCTGAAAACATCGCGCTGCCGATGACGCTGGCGGGCGTTGCCCCCCTCCGGCGCGCCGAGCGTGTCGCCCGCGCACTCCGGGACTATGGCCTTGAGCAGCGCGCCAACCATCGTCCGGATCAGCTTTCGGGTGGGCAGCGCCAGCGCGTCGCGATTGCCCGCGCAACGATCATGCAGCCGGCGCTGATCCTCGCCGACGAGCCGACCGGC
>DPSD01000496.1:0-1449 GCA_003538495.1 Accumulibacter sp. | reverse complement strand
TCGAAGGACTCAACGACCAGGGTGTCACGCTGATTGTCGTCACCCACGATGGCAGCCTCGGTGCGCGTGCGCGGCGCCAGTTGTTGATGGCGGACGGCGCCCTGGAACATGATCGATGGCGCAGCCCCCTGGGGTTGACGGATGTATGCGTACTCCCGACCTGATTCGTTTCGCCCGCGACGCGGCTACCGGCAACCCGCTGCGCACCTTTTTCCTGGTGCTGGCGATGGCCATCGGAGTCGCTGCCGTGGTGCTGCTGACGGCGCTCGGCGATGGCGCACGCCGCTATGTGTTGAACCAGTTTTCCTCGATCGGCAGCAACCTGGTCATCGTTCTGCCTGGCCGCTCGCAAACCGGCGGCTTCAACCCCGGTAATGCCATCACCAGCACGCCGCGCGACCTGACCATCGACGATGCGCAGGCGCTGCAGCGCGCCAGCGCCGTGCACCGCGTCGCGCCGCTGGCGGTCGGCACTTCCGAGATCAGCGTCGGCGGCAAGTTGCGCGAAGTCATGCTTGCCGGGACCACCGCCGAATTCATCGAGGTACGCCGCCTGGCGCTCGCGCAGGGGCGTTTCCTGCCGCAGGGCGACTGGCGGCGAGGCGCTTCCGAAGCCGTCATCGGCGCCAAGATCCGCGATGAAATGTTCGCTCGTGACGAGGCGCTCGGCCAGTTGGTACGCGTCGGTGACCGGCGTTTTCGCATCGTCGGCGTCCTCGCATCGACTGGCCAGGGGCTGGGAATGAATACCGACGAGTTGGTCATCGTGCCGGTATCGCTGGCGCAGGCGATGTTCAATAGCAATACCTTATTCCGCATCCTCGTCGAGGCCAGCAGCCGGGACAGCATCGACCTGGCCAAGGCCCAGTTGAGCGAAATCATCCGACTCCGCCACGAGGGCGAACAGGACGTCACGATCATCACCCAGGACGCCGTCCTCGCCACCTTTGACCGTCTGCTCGGAACCATGACCATTGCCGTTGCCGGCATCGCAGCGATCAGCCTGGCCGTTGCCGGCATTCTGGTGATGAACGTGATGCTCGTCTCGGTCACCCAGCGCACCGCGGAAATCGGCTTGCTCAAAGCGCTCGGCGCTACCGGCGCGACGATCCGCAATGCCTTTCTGACCGAGGCGGCGATGTTATCGGTGGCGGGCGCCCTGCTCGGCTTCGTGTTCGGACAGGCCGGCGCGGCGATCATCCGCCAGATGTATCCCGAATTTCCAGCGTTTCCACCGGACTGGGCGGTGCTGGCCGGACTCGGCACCGCGCTTGGCACCGGCATCCTGTTTGGCGTGTTACCGGCGCGGCGGGCGGCGCGGCTCGATCCCGTGCAGTCGCTGTCGAAACGCTGAGCTGCTGAGCAGGATGCGATGATTCGCCCCGGCGACGGACTGCAACTTGCCTTGCGTGCCATTACTGCGCACCGCCTGCGCAGCTTTCTGACCCT
>DPSD01000214.1 GCA_003538495.1 Accumulibacter sp. | reverse complement strand
ACGCCGAAACACACGAGGCGCGCCTCAGAAATTTTTCTCTGTACTTCGGCCGCTTTCTCTGGCGAACCCAACACATCGAGAAAGAAGGACAGTTGGCGCTGCTGAACGGCAAGCGTACTTTCATCCAAGCCAGTACGGGCCAGCCAGTCAGGCTCGATGACGATACCCTTGTGTTCAAGATAAGCGAGAAAGGCAATGAACTGATCCCGAGCATCAGCACCTTGTACCCGTGCCACGCGCTCGGCAAGCGAATCCACATTCTCCTTGCCATCCAACCACGCAAGAGATTGGATCAGGAAGGGCTTTACTTTGGCAGTAATTCGCTTGCGGGTACCGAGGAAGACGAAATGAACTTCGTCATCACCTCGGACATAGACATCGATACCATCCCGCAGGAACGGTCGGACAACCGCCACGCCGAGTTAGTACTGAATCTCACCGCCACGCACCGAGAGAAACGCCTCCCAGTCATCTGCAGAACCTACAAACGTCGGGTCAGCACTGCAAGTCCGGGTGCAACAGGCTGAACGCGAACCGGAGCATCCAGCAGTGTATTGAACTGCGTTGGTCATCCCGTCCTCAACTAAAACTTCGCAAAATCCCAGCTTTTCAAACTGATCATGGTCAAACGATACGTTTTGTGCAGTCATTGCTGTCTCCCAAGGAACCCAGCTTCTTTTTATCATATTTAGATGAATTCTAGGAAGGTTTCTGAAAGCCGATTTTTAAGTTCTAGTCCGCTTGCTGCACCAAACCTGTCAATCGCCCATGGCTTTGCGGATGGCCGCTTTGCCCGAGATGTGTGACTTGACCCTACGGCAGGTCTCGAAGTGCCGCAGTCGTTCAGACGGCGGCTTCGTGGAAAAATTGTACGGCAGCAGTTGGCCGATAGGTTGAGTTCGCCAATGGCCGGTTCGGAGCAGTCCAGTTCGCTAAATCTGGATTTGGCTGACTGGCCGGTTTGGAGAAAGCTGATCGACCGCTTGGGGTCGCAATCCCTCAGACGCTTTGCATCTGACATCGCACGGCAAGAAGGTCGCCGGCCCGAGTTGCTTCGCCATCGCAATACACCCCGGTATGCCTCTGTGGTCCGTGTCATCATTTCCCCGCATCCCAATGACTGATGCGGCATCAAAACAAAAGGTTCTTCACGCATCTCGGTGCTCGGCTGCAGAATGCTTTTCAAGAAGTTCCAACAGCACCAGCGCGTCGTAGTACTTGAGCGGGATCTCCAGCTCGAAGGTGGCGACCTCGCGAATCGCAACGGCCACGACGACTGGGTCTGTAGAAGCGTCATCAACAACTACCACATAGCGCAGACGGGGGTCCGCTCCGAGCATGGCCAAGGTCTTCGTGCGCCTGCGCTCGCGCTGTAGCGCGCGAATAATCCCAAGCTTGTTTTCACGAATGATGGGCAGCCAGCAGTCGACGACCGACTGCTCTCCGGTCGCGGTAATGGTGCCGTCAGGACTGAGCGCCAGGATCACCCCTTGCGCCTTGGCCTCCTCGATCAGCTCGGCAGCGCTCATACTTCCCTCATGACCACATTCGCCGCGTTCGCAGCGACAGTTTTCGTAGTCGACGCTGGGAAAGGCGGCAAAGGGGTTAAAGGAGGTGGATTCGCCGCAACAACGCGCCACGCCGTTCGCCCATCGGCTTCCGATTTCTGGAACTCAAGACCGCTGACAATTCTGTTCGCATTTTTCTTCAACAGCCAGCCAAGCTTCGAGCGGTTGATCTCGCCTCTCTCTTCAACGGGAAACTCCCGCATCGCATCGAGAAGGTCAGAGCGCTCCCGCGCGGCCATCTCAACAGCCTTGCGCACCGTGGTCGGTGTTGACCCGAATGCACGCTGCCACTCGGTCAACAACCCTGCGAGCGAATCCCCGTCGGGGTCATGCCGGACCTGCTCCAGCAGCGAAGTAGCGGGGTCAGGGTGCCCAAGCCACATCAACGGATAACGGCAGTAGTCCGACCACGCGCCGCCGAACGTGACAATGCTCTCAACGTCCGCGCGCGGTGAGCCCGCCTTGCGCCATGCCTGAATGATGGTCAGCACCGCCGCTACATAAATGCCTCGGCGCTGGCGCACTTTATCCACCGGAAAGCCCTTGTAGGTCATCGTCGCCGGTGTCGCACAGCGCGGGTCGATATGAATCGTCAGCACGCGCCGCAGCAGATCGCGTATCGGTCCGACGTTGTTTCCCGAGCCCAGAAACAAGGTGCGAGTGCTCACCGTCGCCGTCTTGCTCACGCCCAGAATCCGGTCGGTGATCTGCTCCGCTGTCAGCATCCGCTTGATGGTCCCGTGGGGTATCCAGTCGGTGTCCATGTCATCGAACTCGATCACCGCTGGGTTGGTCAGCAGCAAGGACAGAATCGCCTTGGTGGCTTCCTCCGAAGTCGTTGGATAACTCACCTTGGCATTCCCGGCTGGCCCGGCAAAGGCGCCGATCAGTTCGCACAGATAGGTCTTGCCGCTACCGAACACCGGCGCACGGGCATGAAACCCTGGCGCATGCGGCAGCGATGGCCGCACCACGGCGGTGAAGATCGCGGACAGCGCAGCCGCTTTATCGGAGGCCGCGACGAAATGGAATTCGGTGAGCAGGTCTTCCAGCAAGGCCAGTGCCGACCGTGCCGCGTCAGGTGTTGGGTCGGGGATAACGAACTGCCGCGCATCGAACACGCCGAAACGCTGCGCCGTCTTGTCGTAACCGGCCTGCGTGATGAGTTCGCCGTCCGACTCGCGAAAGTACGGTTGTCGCGCCACGCCTGCGAGCGGTGGCAGGTAGCGAAAGCTCTGTGCATCGTAAAGAATCGCCGCATGCCGCGTTGGCGGATCGCAGCGCACCCAGTCTTTTGCCCGCTCGTCGTATTTCTCCCATGTCGCCGCGACCGACAGTTCCAGCGTCAGCGCCGGTGCGCTGGTTGGCACAATCGACGGATCGCCGCTGGTCGGGTCGGTCGAGACGGAGACGATCAAGCCGCCCGCCTGATAATGCCGCCCACGGTTCGCCAGCTCTTTCTCTGCCGCATCCACCACGCGGTGCAAGTCACCGGCTACCACACGAATCACCGGCTTGTGCCGCGCTTCGGCATTGCATACACCAAGGAATTCGAGCAAGGCACGGATACGGTACTTGTCGCGGTGCGCGTGCTGGCAGCAGAAACCGCCCACCGAATAGAACTCATCCGGTTCGAAGTAGGCCGCGCCAGTATCCAGGGCGTCGGTATGCTCCTGCACCCACGGACAGGTCATGTCGTGCTTGCCTGACCCCAGCGGCGTCTTGTACAGCCCACGCGCCTTGAGTGCCGCGACCACGGGGTTTTCCGCCGCTCTGGGTGTCAGTACATCGTCGGCGTCATTGCCGATGCTGCGCGAGATATTGTCTACTTGAGCAACGCGTGCCGAGGGTCTGGCAGTTTTCTTCGGTCTTCCGGCCGGAGCAAGTTCCAATTGCAGGCGATCCACAATCTCTTGTGGCGTATAGCGGGCGTCCGGTCGCCATTCGAGCAGGCGACATTGAAAGGGTGCACCGGCTTCGTCGACATATTTTGGTTTGCCATTGATCGCCACCGGCAGCCGCGCCCAGCGACTCAATGGCCCGGTCGCGCCTGCATCGCACAGCCCCGAGTCGATCACCGCGTTGAGTAGTCGCACGGCAGCCGAACCATCGGTCATCGGTTCGTCGAGGATGATCCCGCCCTGATGGTTACCGGGGCTGGTCTCGATCAGCCAGGACAATTCAAAACCGGCCAACCGCTCCAGCGGTACCTTGGTGCCCAAGTCATCGAGCATCAAGAAATGGCAGGCGGCAAACTGGGCTTTGCGCGCCTTGAATGAACCATCGTCGCCGGGATAGAAGCTCGCACACCCGATGAAGTTGTTGTTCGCGGCAGAAAGAGTGGCGGCGACCTGATCGGCGCGACGGGCCGACCATCCGCCCAGGCCGGGGTCGCCGCTCTTTGAG
>DPSD01000603.1 GCA_003538495.1 Accumulibacter sp. | reverse complement strand
GAGCTACTCCCGCGTGAAGCGAAGGCGCATTATATAGCCCTGCTAAGCGCTGTCAATGCCTTGTTCGGCATTCGTGGCGCACTTTCCTGTCCTTGCGCTACTTGCCTGGATTCGTACCTAGCGCCTTCGATCCTCTTCAATCAGGTGCGGCCAGGCCATCCGCATGTAATATCCCATCGACCACAGGGTCAACACGGCAGCCACGTAGATCAACCAGGTGCCCGCCATAGAGACATCCAGGCCCCGGAGGGGAGAATGGTAAAGCAGCAGCGGAATGGCCACCATCTGCGCGGTGGTCTTGATCTTGCCGATCATCGATACGGCCACGCTGCGGTGCGCGCCAATCTGCGCCATCCATTCGCGCAGTGCGGAAATGGTGATCTCGCGACCGATGATGATCGCCGCCAGAATGGCGTCCAGCCGGCCCAGTTGAACGAGGACGATCAGCGCTGCAGCGACCATCAGTTTGTCGGCCACCGGGTCCAGGAAAGCGCCGAAAGCCGATGTCTGCCGCCAGCGACGCGCAAGATAGCCATCAAGCCAGTCGGTGACGGCCGCGACGACGAACACCACCGTTGCCGCCAGATCGCGCCCGACGAAGTGCACCCAGGACTCGGGGACGTAGTAGATGGCGATCATCAACGGAATCAGGACGATCCGCAGCCAGGTCAGCAAAATCGGTATGTTCAGTGGCATCAGTGCAAGGCCGCGTAAATTTTCTCGGCGAGTTCCCGGCTGATTCCCGGAACCGCGGTCAGTTGGTCTATCCCGGCACCCGCAATGCCTTGCAAGCCGCCAAAACGTGAGATCAGTGCTTTGCGCCGCATTGGCCCGATACCCCCGATCTCTTCGAGCCGCGAAGTCCGCGCTGTCTTGCCACGCCTGGCTCGGTGTCCCGAAACCGCAAAGCGATGCGCCTCGTCGCGGACTTCCTGGATCAGATGCAAAGCGGGATGTTCAGACGGCAATTGTAACGGGTCGCGGCCATCCGCGAAAACCAGCGTTTCCAGACCCGGCTTGCGTGCCTCGCCCTTGCTAACGCCAAGGATCAGCAGCTGCGCCAGGCCGAGTTCCTCGAGCGCCGAGACCGCGGCGCTGACCTGGCCGCTGCCACCATCGATCAGGATCAGATCCGGCACGGCGCCGTCGCCGTCGCCGGTAAGCAGCTTCTCGTAGCGACGCAGTACCGCTTGCCGCATCGCCGCGTAATCATCCCCGGGCGGAACGTCGCGAATATTGAAGCGCCGATACTCGGACTTGCGCATGCCGCTACCCTGATAGACGACGCACGCCGCGACCGTCGCCGCGCCTTGCGTATGACTGATGTCGAAACACTCGAGGCGTCCCTCCTTGCCCCCCGCGACTTCGAACTCTAGCACCTGGCACAGCGCTTCAAGCCGCTGCCCCTGCCGCGACAGCACACTGCGGCGCGCGGCGATGGCCAGGCGCGCGTTCTGTTCAGCCATTTCCACCCAGATCCTCTGCATGGTCAGCCTGGCCTCGGCGACCCTGACCGGTCGGCCGGCTGCTTCGCTGAGCCAATCCGCAAGCTCGCCATCTGCCGGCGGCAAGTTGACCAGGATCTGCAAGGGTATCGGGTGCACGAGATAGTGCTGGGTGAGAAAGGCGGCCAGCGCTTCTCGTGCTGACGAATCGGCTGAATTGCTCGGAAATTGCGGCCGGTCACCGAGATGCCTGCCGCCGCGGACCATCGCCAAGTTGACGCACAGGATGCCATGCTCGTCAACCGCGGCGACGATGTCGACATCGCCGCCCTTGCCGCTGTCGACGTATTGCTTGTCCTGCACCTGACGCAAGGATTGGATCTGGTCACGGCAAACGGCAGCCTGCTCGAAAGCGAGATTGGCTGCCGCCGTGTCCATCGCTGCCGACAGGCGTCCGATGACGTCCTGCTGGCGCCCCTGCAGAAACATGTTCGCCATCTCGACGTCCTCGGCATAGCGATCGGCTTCGATCAGCCCGACGCAGGGCCCCGAACAACGCTTGATCTGGTACAGCAGGCACGGCCGCGAGCGGTTGTTGAACACCCCGTTCTCGCAAGTGCGCAGGCGAAACATCTTCTGCAGCAGATGAATGCTTTCACGCACCGCCAGTACCGATGGAAAGGGACCGAAGTAGTCGGCGCGCCGGTCGGTCGCGCCACGGAAAAAGCCCAGGCGCGGGTAGCGATCGTGCGTCAGCACGATGTAGGGGTAGGACTTGTCGTCGCGAAAGAGGATGTTGTAGCGTGGTGACAGGCTCTTGATCAGGTTGTTTTCGAGCAGTAGCGCCTCGGCCTCCGAGCGCGTCACCGTGGTTTCGACGCGAGCGATCTGGGCGACCATCAGAGCGATCCGCGGACTTGGGTGGCGATCGCGAAAATACGAGGCGACGCGCTTCTTGAGGTTCTTGGCCTTGCCGACGTAGAGCACGGTGTCGGAGCCATCGAGCATCCGATAGACTCCGGGCAGCTCAGTCAGCGTGGCCAGCAGGGATTTGGCGTCGAAAGGTTGTTCCATGAGCGTTCGCGGTGGCGGCCGGCTGACGTAGGATAGCGCTTTCGATGTTATCACGCCCGCCAGTGCCACCCTTGCCACCCGCGCCACCCGTGCCGCCCGTCGCACCCGAGCCGGACACCGCCGCCAGCCCCGACTGGGATGTCTTCTGCAGGATCATCGACAACTTCGGCGACATCGGCGTTTGCTGGCGGTTGGCCCGACAGCTGGCCAGCGAACACCGTTTGCGGGTGCGCTTGTGGGTCGATCAGCTGCAGACCTTCAATGTGCTCTGCCCAAAGGTGGACCCGACGCTGGCGGCGCAGCTCGTGCAGGGGATCGAAGTCCGGCGCTGGGAACCGCGCTTCGCCGCGGTAGCTCCCGCCGCGGTGGTGCTGGAAACCTTCGCCTGCCGCCTGCCCGAGACTTTCGTGGAAAGTATGGCGCAACGTTCGCCGCGCCCGGCGTGGATCAGTCTCGATTACCTGAGTGCCGAAGACTGGGTCGCTGGCTGCCATACCCTGCCCTCGCCGCACCCGCGGTTGCCGCTCGACAAGTTCTTCTTCTTCCCCGGATTCACCGGCGCCACCGGTGGCCTGCTGCGCGAGCACGACTTGCTGGGTCGCCGCCGGCACTTCGCCGGCGACGCTGATTTGCAGATCGCTTTCTGGCGCCAGGCGGGCTGCATTCCGCCGCCAGGCGACCGTCTGCTGGTCTCGCTGTTCGCCTACGAGACCCCGGCGATCAACGACCTGCTGGCCGCATGGGAAGTGTCGGAGATCCCCGTCTGCTGCCTGGCGCCGCTGTCGCGCGCGCTACCACAGATTCGCAGCTACGCTGTGCGGTCCATCGAAGCCGGCGACACGTTCCGCCGTGGCGCCCTGGAAATCCGCATCCTGCCGTTCCTGGAACAGGACCACTACGACCAGTTGTTGTGGCTCTGCGACCTCAATTTCGTCCGTGGCGAAGATTCCTTCGTTCGCGCGCAATGGGCAGCGAAGCCGCTGGTCTGGCACATCTACCCGCAGGCGGCAGGCGCCCACTTCATCAAGCTCGACGCCTTTCTAGCGCTCTACTGTGCTGAGCTGCCGGCGGGCGGCACCACAGCCTTGCGCGAATTCTGGCATAAGTGGAATGCGGGAAGAATCGAATCGGCGTCCTGGCGAAAACTGGCCGCGAGTCTTCCGACCCTGCGCGAGCACGCGCAGCGCTGGCAGGAAAGCCTGGCCCGACAGGACGATCTGGCCAGCCGCCTGCTACGCTTCGCCCATTCCAAGTTATAATCATCGGCTTATCTAAACTGCTTTCTGGAACGTTCGATGAAAACCGCACAAGAGCTTCGCGCAGGCAACGTCTTCATGGTCGGCGACAACCCGATGGTGGTGTTGAAATCCGAGTACGTCAAATCCGGGCGTAACGCATCGGTGGTCAAGATGAAGATGAAGAATCTGCTGACCGAATCGCCCAGCGAAACCGTCTATCGTGCCGACGACAAGTTCGACGTCATCCAGCTTGAACGCAAGGAAGTCAGCTATTCGTACTTCGCCGACCCGCTCTACGTATTCATGGACGCCGAATACAATCAATACGAAATAGAGCCCGACTGCATGGCTGACGCCCTGAGCTACCTTGAAGACGGGATGCCTTGCGAGGCGGTGTTCTACAACGGCAAGGCGATCTCGGTCGAGTTGCCGAGCAGCATCGTTCGTGAAGTGGTGTATACCGAGCCTGCGGTCAAGGGCGACACCTCGGGCAAGGTCTTGAAACCTGCCCGGCTGGCCACCGGTTTCGAACTGCCCGTTCCGGCCTTTGTCGAGATCGGGGACAAGATCGAAATCGACACCCGGACCAACGAATATCGCTCGCGGGCCAAGTAGTCCGCGCGTCTGACCGTTGTCGGTCGCGTATCCAGCAGGCAGCTTTGGCTGCCTGTTGTTCTATTGGCGTCAGGTAGACAAGCGCAGCGCCGCGGCAACGCCGGACTGATAGCTTGCGTCTTTCTGGAGGCTCGACCAGTCGACCGCTGCCGTCGCCGGTAGCAGGCGCTCGACACGCCGTGCCCGCCAGGGATCGGGAACTGGCTGCCATTTGGCCAGCACTTCGCCGACCGCCTGTGGAGCGTTGCACACCAGCAGCATGTCGCAGCCGGCGTCCCACGCCGCCGTGCAGCGCGCGACGATGTCGCCGGCAACTCCGGCGCCGGCCATCGACAGATCGTCACTGAAGATTACGCCGGCGAAGGCCAGTTCTTCCCGAAGCAGACGGTTCCAGACCGGCGAGAAGCCCGCCGGCCGATGGTCCACCTGCCGATAGATCACGTGCGCCGGCATCACCGCGTCCAGGCCAAGCCGGCGATAGGGCTCCAGATCGGAAGCCATTTCGTCCAGGCCGCGCTCGTCCACCGGCAAGGCGACATGCGAATCCGCCTCGGCCCAGCCGTGACCCGGAAAGTGCTTGCCGCAAGCGGCCATGCCGGCGCCATGCAGACCTTCGATAAACGCGCCGGCCAGGTCGACGACGGCAGCCGGATCGCCGTGGAAAGACCGATCACCGATGACGCCGCTGCGCCCCCAGTCGAGGTCCAGCACCGGCGTAAACGACAGGTCGACGCCACGCGCCCGCAACTCGGCCGCCAGGACATAGCCCAGCTCGCGGGCGGTCGCGCGGGCCAGCGGCCGGTCGCGGTCCCACAAGTCGCCGAGACGGCGCATCGGCGGCAACCGCGTGAAGCCTTGTCGGCAGCGCTGCACCCGGCCACCTTCGTGGTCGATGGCAATGGCCAGGGGCGGCGACCGAAGGGCATGTACCGCCGCCGTCAATCGCTCGAGTTGCTCCGGCGACTGGTAGTTCCTGGAAAACAGGATCACCCCGCCAAGCAGCGGGTGGCGCAAACGCTGGCTCTCGCCCGCGGACAGGGTCGGTCCGGCGAGGTCAATCATCAGCGGTCCGAGTGGCAGCCGCTCGGGGGGGGTGACGGGGTTCATGCCTGCTCCATGATCACGAAGGCGACGGCGAAGTCTTCCTCATCGCTGATCGAGAGGTGCGCGACCAGCCCGCGCGTCGCCAGATGGGCAGCGAGCGCTGCCGCGTACTCGAACACCGGTCTGCCCAGTGCATCATGCGCGACGCCAATATTCGGCAAGGTGGCCGGTGCCGCGAGACCGATCCCGAGCGCTTTGCCGAAGGCTTCCTTGGCGGCGAAACGCTTGGCGAGAAAACGCGCCGGCTGCCGCGTGCCGGCAAACTCGGTGCACTCGCGCGGTGACAGCAGTTTCGCCAGTGCGCGCTGGCCGTGCCGCTCGTACAGCGTGCCAAGACGGGCGATCGCGACAATGTCGGTGCCGATGCCCGCGATCATGGCGCGGGCGCAGGTGCCAACCCTGATCCCTGCGCTTCGCGAAGCAGGCGTTTCATTTCCCGCACTGCTTCGCGCAGGCCAACGAAGACCGCCCGGCTGATGATCGCGTGTCCGATGTGCAGTTCCCGGATCCCGGCCAGTTGCGCCACCGGCTGGACGTTGAAGTAGTTGAGCGCGTGTCCGGCGTTGAAACGCATGCCGAGCTGGCGAATGGTCTCGCCGGCCAGCCTGATCTTTTCGATCTCGGCCAGCACCGCAGTGCTCTCGGGATCACGCCCCTGGGTGTAGAAGGCGTGCGCATAGGGGCCGGTGTGGATTTCGCAGACGCGCGCGCCGATTCTCGCGGCGGCCTCGACCTGCGCCGGCTCGGCATTGATGAATACGCTGCTGACGATCCCTGCCTCGGCGAGCCGGTCCACTGCCTGGCGCAGCCGGGCTTCCTGCGCCAGGACGTCGAGCCCCCCTTCGGTGGTCACTTCGTGCCGCCCTTCCGGGACCAGCATCGCCATTTGCGGCTTGACCCGGCAGGCGATGGCGACCATCTCGTCGGTCGCGGCCATTTCGAGATTGAGCTTGATCTGCGCCAGATCGCGCAGCTTCTCGACGTCGGCGTCCTGGATGTGCCGCCGGTCCTCGCGCAGGTGAATGGTGATGCCATCGGCACCGCCAAGGTGTGCCTCGACCGCCGCCCAGACCGGATCAGGCTCGTAGGTGCAGCGCGCCTGCCGGATCGTCGCCACGTGGTCGATGTTGACGCCCAGTTCAATCATAGTTCCTGTAGCTCCATGAAGATTCTGCGGCTTGCCAGACGCCTGCCGCCCGTGTAGTGGCCGATCAGCGTGCGCATCAGTTGCTTGGCTTCGGCCAGCGAACGCGGATCGGAGAAATCCTCTCGCGCCAGGTCGATCAAGGTCCTGCCACTTACCGACAGCGCCGAGTTGCCGGGGCCCGGCAAACGCACCGGACCACGTTCGATTTCGTAGGCGTAGTGCGCGCTGTCGTCGACCGCCAGACCGTCGGTATCGGTCTCGAGGCTCAGACCGTAGCCCAGTTCCTGCAGCAGCGTCCGCTCGAAACGCCGCAGGTCCGATTCCTGCGCACCATCGGCAAAACGACGCAAGGTCTCGGCATAGGCCGCGAAGAGCCGCGCGTGCGCGTCCTCGCGGGGCAGCAGGTGGATCAGTAGTTCGTTGAGGTAGTAGCCACAGAACAAGGCTTTACCTGCCAGCAACGGCTGCCCGCCGCGCCACTCGGCCTTCATCAGCGTTTGCACCTCGCCCCGGCCCGCCCAGCCGACCTCGAGTGGCTGAAAAGCCAGCAGAACGCCGCGCAATATCGAGCGCGGCCGCCGCGCACCGCGCGCCAGCAGGGCGACACGACCGAAGTCGCGCGAAAAGACGTCGATGATCAGGCTGGTCTCGCTGTACGGGTAGGCATGCAGCACGAACGCCGGCTGTGCATCGACCTTGTGCCGCTGATTCACTTCCCGACTCGCCGGCCAGCGTACTGCGACAAACCCATTGCCTCTCCTGCCTGTTCTTCCGTCTATTCGTAGCCGAGGCTCTTGAGCAGTTGCGCATCGTCGGCCCAACCCGACTTGACCTTGACAAACACTTCGAGGAAAACCGGACCACCGAACATGCGCTCCATGTCCTGCCTGGCCTCGGAAGCTATTCGTTTGACGACTTCACCGCCCCTGCCGATGATGATCGACTTGTGACCGGCGCGGTCGACGACAATCGCCGCGCTAATCCGGCGCAGTTCACCGTCGACAACGAATTTCTCGATGTCGACGGCAGCGCCATACGGCAGTTCGTCGCCGATCAGGCGAAAAAGCTTTTCACGAATGTATTCGGCGGCCAGGAATCTTTCGCTGCGGTCGGTGATCTCGTCCTCGCCGTAGAGCAGCCCGTCGTTCGGCAAATGCTTGCGGATCTCGGCGAGCAGCACGTCGAGTTGTGCCCGACGGGTCGCGCTGAGCGGAATCAGCGCCGTGAAGGCTCCCTCGCCGCCAAGGCGCTCCAGATAAGGCAGCAGATCGGCCTTGTTCTTGATCTGGTCGATCTTGTTCACGACGATGATCACCGGGCAGCCGTCCGCGACGAGCTGGCGCACCGCACGGTCGCGCTCGTCAAAGCGACCGGCCTCGACCACGAACAGGACGACATCGACCTCGGCCAGCACCTGCCGGACGCCGCGGTTCATCATCTGGTTCAGTGCGTTGTCGTACCGGGTCTGGAAGCCCGGCGTGTCGACAAAAACGTATTGCGCATCGGCTTCGGTGAGGATTCCCATGATCCGGTGGCGGGTGGTCTGCGCGCGTCGCGAAACGATGCTGAGTTTTTCACCGATCAGCGCGTTGAGCAGGGTCGACTTGCCGACGTTCGGGCGGCCGACAATGGCAATCTGTCCGGACCGGAGCTGGGCTTCGCTCATGTCCGGGCCAGGTTTTCCAGCGCGTGTTCCGCGGCCATCTGTTCCGCAGCCCGGCGCGTTCCACCACTGCCCTCGCTGCGGATGCGCAGTGAATCGATCACACAGGCAACGGTGAACAACTGCGCATGCGCCTCGCCTTCGGTGGCGATCAGCGAATACTGTGGCAGGGCAAGACGCCGACCCTGAAGACACTCCTGCAAGCGCGTCTTGGCGTCCTTGATTTCCTGTCCGGGGGTCGGGGTCAGTTGATCGAGCATCTGTTGATAGAGGCGGACGATGACGCCGCTGGCGGCGTCGAAACCGGAATCCAGCCAGACGGCGCCAAACAAGGCCTCGAGGGTATCGGCCAGGATCGATGGGCGTCGATGCCCACCACTTTTCTGCTCGCCCTCGCCAAGGCGAAGAAAATTGCCCAGCGAAAGCGCCAAAGCCTGCCGGTGCAGGGTGTCCTGGCGTACCAGATTGGCGCGCAGACGCGACAAATCGCCTTCCGGAAGCGTTGGAAAGGAATCGAACAGGCGACGCGCGATGACCGCATTGAGAATGGCGTCGCCGAGAAACTCGAGCCGCTCGTTGTGCGGAGAACAGTAACTGCGGTGCGTCAGCGCCGTCTGCAGGAGTTCGCGATCCTGGAACTGGTAACCGAAGGCCTGTTCTAGTCCGCGATCGATCATTGACCCGAATCGCGCGCCGACGCCGAACCCTGGAATTCGATCAAGAGGCTGACATTGCCAGCCAGCGGAATGCGTCGCTCGTATGAAAAAGCCACCACCACCTGGTTGTCCTGCTTGAAGACGTCGAGTTCAGCAGGGGTGAAGGTCTTGATATGCTCGACTTCAGCATACTTGCCGTAAGCCTGCCGGATCTCCGAAACGGTCTTGCCGCCGGAATCGGCGGCAACCGCCTTGACCGCGTGCCTGATCTTGTAATACTCGATGACATCCGGAAGAACCCGGATGACAAGAATGGCGACCAGGCCAATCACGATGCCCCAGATCAGCAAGGCCGAAAGTGCTAACCCACGCTGACGATTCATAGTCACCGCTCCTTACCTGAACGAACCAATCCGTTTGAGATCACTGAAATTCAACCAGATGAAAAAGGCCTTGCCGACGATGTTCTCTTCCGGAACAAAGCCCCAGAAGCGACTGTCGCGGCTGTTGTCGCGATTGTCGCCCATCACGAAGTACTCGCCCGGAGGTACGGTGCAGATCACGCCGGCAGTATTGTAGGAGCAATCGTCGCGATGCGGAAACTGCCCAGGGTGCGGGATGAATGGTGGCGCGTCTTGATCATTGAGCACATGATGTTCCCCCTCGCCCATGGTTTCGACAAACTGCTCCGAATAGTAGAGTCGTTCCGGGTGAAGATAATCGCCGACCCGCGTCATCGGCACCGGCACACCATTGATCGTCAATCGCTTGTTCTGGTAGGCCACTTTGTCGCCCGGTACGCCGACGACCCTCTTGATGTAGTCGAGGGACGGATCTTCCGGGTAGCGAAAGACCATCACGTCGCCACGCTGCGGGCTGCTGACATCGACGACCTTCAGGTTGGCGACCGGCAGCCGGATGCCATAGGTGTACTTATTGACCAGAATGAAATCCCCGACCAGCAGGGTGGGAATCATCGAACCCGATGGAATCTTGAACGGTTCGACGATAAACGAGCGCAGGACGAAAACGATCAGAATGACTGGAAAGAAGCTTGCTCCATACTCGACCCACCACGGATCCTTGGCGTCGGCGACCCGACGCTTCCGGAAGACCAGGGCGTCGGCGGCCCAGATGGCACCGCTGACCAGCAGCAGGATCAACAGGATCAATGCAAAATTCACTTGCTTACCTCCCTTTACTTGCCGACACGTAGCACAGCAAGGAAAGCCTCCTGTGGAATCTCGACCGAACCGACCTGTTTCATGCGCTTCTTGCCCGCCTTCTGCTTCTCGAGCAGCTTCCTCTTCCGCGAGATGTCGCCGCCGTAACACTTGGCGAGCACGTCCTTACGCATCGCCTTGACGTTTTCTCGGGCAATGATGTTGGCGCCGATCGTCGCCTGGATGGCGACGTCGTACATCTGGCGCGGGATCAACTCGCGCATCTTGGCCGCCAGCTCGCGGCCGCGATAGACCGAGTTGGCACGATGCAGAATGACTGACAGGGCATCGACCTTTTCGCCGTTGATCAGGATATCGAGCTTGACGACATCGGCCGCCCGATACTCCTTGAAGTCATAATCCAGCGAGGCATAACCACGCGAAACGGACTTCAGCCGATCGAAGAAATCCATCACCACCTCGGCCATCGGCATTTCGTACACCAGTTGCACCTGCCGACCGTGATAGGTCATGTCGACCTGATTGCCACGTTTCTGGTTGCACAGGGTGATGACGTTGCCGAGATAGTCCTGCGGAACGAAAACGGTGATCGTGATGATCGGCTCGCGGATCTCCTCGATCTTCGACAGTTCCGGCAGTTTGGCCGGATTTTCCACATTGACGAGGCTGCCGTCACGCAGCAGAACTTCATAGACGACAGTTGGCGCGGTCGTGATCAGGTCCTGGTCAAACTCGCGCTCGAGGCGCTCCTGGACGATCTCCATGTGCAACAGGCCGAGAAAGCCGCAACGGAAGCCGAAGCCAAGCGCCTGCGAGACCTCGGGTTCGTAGCGCAAGGAGGCATCGTTGAGCTTCAGCTTCTCCAGTGCCTCGCGCAGCGAGTCATACTGGTTGGACTCGACCGGATAAAGCCCGGCAAAGACCTGCGACTTGATTTCCTTGAACCCCGGCAAGGCTTGCGCGGCCTGCCGGTCCGAGAGGGTAACCGTATCGCCGACCTTCGCTGCTTGCAGTTCCTTGATCCCCGAGATGATGTAGCCGACCTCGCCAGCCCGCAAGGCATCGCGCGGCATTGCCTTGGGCGTAAACACGCCGACCTGTTCGCAGAGGTGCGTCGAACCGGTGGCCATCAGGCGAATCCTGTCCTTGGCTCGCAGCGTGCCGTCAAAGACGCGGACCAGCATTACCACGCCAACGTAGTTATCGAACCAGGCGTCGACCAGCAAGGCCTTGAGCGGCGCCTGTGGGTCACCTGCGGGTGCGGGAATGCGTTCGATGATCGCTTCCAGGACATCCTCGACACCGAGGCCGGTCTTGGCCGACGCCAGTACCGCTGCGCTGGCGTCGATACCGATCACGTCTTCGATCTCCTGGCGCGCCTTGTCCGGCATCGCCGACGGCAGATCGACCTTGTTCAGCACTGGCAGCACGTCGACACCAAGTTCGATCGCCGTATAGCAGTTGGCGACTGTCTGGGCTTCCACGCCTTGCGAGGCATCGACCACCAGCAAAGCGCCCTCGCAGGCCGACAGCGAGCGCGACACTTCGTAGGAGAAGTCAACATGGCCCGGGGTGTCGATCAGGTTGAGGTTGTAGATTTCGCCACTGCGCGCCCGGTACTGCAGCGCCGCGGTCTGTGCCTTGATGGTAATCCCCCGCTCGCGCTCGATGTCCATCGAGTCCAGCACCTGCGCCTCCATCTCCCGATCGGAAAGGCCGCCGCAAAGATGAATGATACGGTCGGCGAGCGTCGACTTGCCGTGATCGATGTGCGCGATGATGGAAAAATTGCGGATGTGTTCTATGGACATCGTGTCGGCGCCGTCACGACCGCGCCGCCCCTGAAAAAAAAGGTGCCGGTGGGCACCCTTGGTCGAACTGCCTGAAGGCGCGGATTCTAGCGGATTTCGCTCAAATAATCACGGACTTTGGCGACATCGAGGAAGTAGTGGCAGAGCTCCCGGCCATTGTGCAGGAGCACCGGCACCAATTCATCGTACCGGCTTTCGAGCGCGGCATCGGCATCGACGTCCACCACTTCGACTTCGATCCCCAACTCGGCAGACAAACGTGCCAATGCCCGTTCCATATCGTGGCAGAGATGGCAGTAGCGACGCGAAAGCAGCGTCAGCTTAGTCGGCTGCGTCACTCCGCGCGTCTGTCGGGCAGACCCTTGATGGTGACGAAGGTTTGCTGATCGCCCCGGCGCACCAGCAGCGTGACACTCGCTGACTTGTCCAGGGGAGCCAGCAGTTTGTTGAACTGTTCGACGCTCTTGATCTCGGTGCTCTCACCGCGCGCAATGATCGCCAGGATGAGATCGCCAGGCCGCAGGTCGGCCCGCGCCGCATTGTTGCGGATGTCGTCAATGACCAGACCACCGCTGACGTTGAGCTCGCGCCTCTGGTCGGCAGTCAGCTCCGAGACCACCAGACCGAGCCGATTGGCGGCGCGCTCGACCGGCTTCGCGTTCCGGGTAGCGCGAGCGGCGAGCTTTTCGTCGGGGATTTCGCCGACGACCACCGTCACCTCGCGGCTATGGCCCTTGCGCCACAACTGCATGGTCACTTTGCTGCCCGGCCTGGTGGCGCCGACAATCCGTGGCAGATCGCTGGAATTGGTGACGGTCTTGCCATCGAACTTGAGGATCACGTCGCCCGGCTCAATACCCGCCTTTTCCGCCGGTCCGCCCTTCTCGACCGCGTTGACCGCTGCCCCGGTGGCCTGGTTCAAGCCAAAAGACTCGGCCAGATCCTTGGTCACTTCCTGGATAACGACACCGATTCGCCCCCGACTCACCTTGCCGGTCGCACGCAGCTGCGCCTGAACCTCCATCGCCACGTCGATCGGAATGGCGAAGGAGATGCCCATGAAACCACCCGAACGGCTATAGATCTGCGAGTTGATGCCAACCACTTCACCCCTCAGGTTGAACAGCGGCCCCCCTGAATTGCCGGGATTGACCGCCACATCGGTCTGGATGAAGGGCACGTAGCTCTCCTGCGGCAGTGACCGCCCCTTGGCGCTGACGATGCCCGCCGTCACGCTGTTGTCGAAGCCGAACGGCGAGCCAATCGCCACCACCCACTCGCCCACCTTGAGAACGCTCGGGTCACCCAGACGAACGGTCGGCAGGCCGGTCGCCTCGATCTTGATCAGGGCCACGTCGGTGCGCTTGTCGGCGCCAATGACCCGCGCTTTCAATTCGCGCTTGTCGGTCAGACGAACGACGACCTCGTCCGCCGAATCGACGACATGCGCATTGGTCAGGATATATCCGTCGGAACTGACGATGAATCCGGAGCCCAGCGACCGGTTCTCGAATTCGCGCGGCGCTCCGGGCAATCCCGGCACCCCTGGCTGGCGGGGTATGAAACGACGGAAGAACTCGTACATCGGGTCGTTCTCGTCGAACGGGAAGGGCTGCGCACCGCGCCCACCGCCACGCGCAGTCTGCATGGTGCTGACATTCACCACCGCCGCCCCGTGCTTCTCCACCAACTCGGTGAAATCTGGCAGCCCCCGATTCTGGGCATGTGCCAGAAGCGAAAAAACGGTCAAGAAGAAAGCCGCAAACAATTGTCTCATGGCACTACATACCCTCCTGAGTGTCAGCGCGTGGCAGTGAACTTCAGACCACGACCAGAATCACGAATTTGACGACAACCGGGCGAAAGTCAAGACTTGATCGATGGCTGAAAACGCGGGTCGTCGGAGTTGCGCCGCTGCGCACGCCGCAAACCCGCCCAGCCGACCAGCAAGCCGGCGACCGCGCCGGCGATCGCGCCGGCTTCGTCGGCCAAGGTGGAACCGGCCAGCGCACCGATCAGCAGCGCCAGCAAGGGCAACGCATAGGCATGCAGCGCCCCGTGCCCAATCGCGCCCTCGGCAACGCGCACCCGAACGCGCTCACCGATGACCCGCTGCTCGGGGTTCGGCACCCTGAAAGTGCGCGGCGCCCGGCACAAAAAGCTGGCGGCACTGCTGCCGCCGCAGCCACCCGGCTCCCGACACCGACCACAGCCACTATCATCCATGCGGATCAAGGCATACTCGCCATCCAGCGCCGCAACAGTCCCCCACGCACCGCTCATCATCCAGTCACCTCAGTGCCTCAGCTTGGGCAAGGCGCAGCTACGGTTGCCGGATGGAATTCACCAGGCTCGGCCGCCAGTTCTGCCGGCGAGGCTGCGCCTCGCCGACCCTGCCGTTGGTGGCCGCGACGACCGGTACCGTAGCAGTGGGCAGCGACGCGGGTGCGATCGCCACTTCAAAGGCCTGCGGCGAATTGATCGCCAACACCGCCCAGCACACTACGGCAACGCCAAGCACCGACGCGGCGACCGACAAGGCCAGCCAGAGCGGCGCCTGACGCGACGCCAGGGATCCTGGCACCACCACCGCCGGCTCGGCCGCGAGGCGTCGACTCAGTCGTCGCGCAAAATCGACCTTCAGCGCACCCTGACCGCGCAGGTGATCGCCGCTCAGATGCGCAAGCGCCCAGTCACAACGCAAGTTGCGGTCCTCGCAGAGGCACTTCAAGGCCGCCCTGAGGCCCGCTTGGTCAAGGCCGGCCAGTTCGCCATCCAGTAATGCCGACATCTGTTCGGTCATGGCTTACCATCTGCGATCAGGAGCAGTATCGAGCAGCGGCCGCAACTTCTCCGCCACCGCCTCACGCGCACGGAAGATGCGCGAACGCACCGTACCGATCGGACAACTCATCGCCTCGGCAATTTCCTCGTAACTCAAGCCTTCGATCTCGCGCAGGACGATTGCGCTGCGCAATTCTTCCGGCAAGGCCTCCATCGCCGCATTGATCGTCTCACCGATCTGCTTCGACTGCAGAAGGCTCTCCGGCGTATTGATATCGCGCAATTGCCCGGCGTCTTCGAAGCTCTCGGCGTCGTGGGCGTCAAACTCGGTCGAGGTCGGCGCCCGACGCCCTTGCGCAACCAGATAGTTCTTGGCGGTGTTGATGCCAATTCGATAAAGCCAGGTATAGAAGGCACTGTCCCCACGAAACGAAGGCAGCGCCCGATAAGCCTTGATGAACGCCTCTTGCGCGACATCCTCGACCTCCGCCTGGTCGCGCACGAAGCGCGACAACAATCGCGCGAGCTTGCGCTGGTATTTCCCGACCAGAATCTCGAAAGCGTGCTTGTCGCCGGCCTGTGCGCGTTCGACCAGCAACTGGTCAATTTCGCGTTCGCTCATGCTATTTGCTTATCCTGTCGATGACGTATGGTGTTTTGCGCGGAAGTATAGCGCAAGCGTTCAATTGTCATCGTAACAGTGCGTGAGCTCCTGCTCTGACTCGTTCCACCGAGCATTGGTTCAGCGCCACGCGGGGGGCGCCAGTGCGCGGCGATGCGCGTGCTATAGTTGCAGCCCTTTCCTGGCAGGGCCTCCAGCGTGTCGCTTCGCTTCGACGTTCTCATCATCGGCAGTGGTCTGGCGGGACAGGCGGCCGCGCTGCGGCTGGCAGAGACACGCAAGGTTGCCCTGATCAGCAAACGGGCACTGGAAGACAGCGCCTCGAGTTGGGCTCAGGGCGGCATCGCCGCCGTGCTCGACAGCCGCGACTCGATCGAAGCGCACATCCGCGACACGATTACCGCCGGCGCCTTTCTCAATGACCCCCGGGCCACGCGCTTTGTGGTCGAAAACGGTCGCCGAGCAGTCGACTGGCTGATCGAACAAGGCGTCCCCTTCACGCGCGACGAAGATGGCTACCATCTGGCGCGCGAGGGTGGACACAGCGCCCGCCGGGTCATTCACGTCGCGGACGCCACCGGCCTGGCGGTGCAGAGCACCCTGACCAGCAAGGTTCGCCGGCAACCGAACATCACCATCCTCGAACAGCACATCGCGGTCGACCTGATTACCAGCCACAAGCTCGGACTGACAGACGGACGTTGCCACGGCGCGTACGTGCTGGACACCGGCAGCGGCGAGGTGCTGACGCTGGGCGCACCGCACACGGTGATTGCGACCGGCGGAGCCGGCAAGGTCTATCTGTACACGACCAATCCCGATACGTCGACCGGAGACGGCATTGCGATGGCCTGGCGCGCCGGCTGCCGGGTGGCCAACATGGAATTCATCCAGTTTCATCCGACCTGCCTTTACCACCCGCAGGCGAAGTCTTTCCTGATCTCCGAAGCGGTCAGGGGCGAAGGCGGACGCCTTCTCCTGCCTGATGGCACGCGCTTCATGCCCAGGCACGACCGACGCGCGGAACTCGCGCCACGCGACGTGGTAGCCCGAGCAATCGATTTCGAAATGAAAAAAAGCGGGCTGGACTGTGTCTATCTCGACGTCTCGCACAAACCGGCTGCCTTTCTTGCAGCGCATTTTCCGAATATTCAGGCGCGCTGCCTCGAGCTGGCCATCGACATCACCCGCCAACCGATCCCGGTCGTTCCCGCGGCGCACTATACCTGCGGCGGCGTGGTCACCGACCTGCGGGCGCGAACCAACGTTCCGGGGCTCTACGTCGCTGGCGAAGCATCCTGCACCGGCCTGCACGGCGCCAATCGCCTAGCCAGCAACTCGCTACTGGAATGCCTGGTCTTTGCCGAAGCGGCGGCCACTGACATTCTTGAACAGCCTGCGCGCGAGCTACCCGAGTTGCCACCATGGGATGCCAGTCGCGTCAGCGACCCCGACGAGGAGATCGTCATCGCCCACAACTGGTATGAACTGAGACGCTTCATGTGGGACTACGTCGGGATCGTCCGCACGACCAAACGGCTGCAGCGCGCGCAGAACCGGATCCGCCTGCTGATGCGTGAAATCGATGATTTCTACTCGCTCTTCCGGGTCAGCCACGACTTGATCGAACTGCGCAACCTGGTGGTCACCGCCGACCTGATCATCCGTTGCGCGCTCCGACGCCATGAAAGCCGGGGTTTGCACTCCAGTCGCAATTACCCGGAGACCCTGGCACACGCCCGCAATACGGTCCTCAAACGCCGCCTTCGACCCGACCGCTAGCTTCTACCCGCCAACGCAGCCACAGACGAAGCAGGCGGAAGTGCTCGGCCGACATGCTGTCGGGCAATAACGCAAGACTGTCACCCCGGCCGCTGTCGTGATCCCGCACGCGCAGAACGATCAACTGAGTGAATACCACAGTGCCTGGGTGCACCAGTACCGGGATGCTGTCGCCGTCGGCCAGCAGGCCGTCCAGCTCACCGCCCTTCCGCAGACGCAAGCCGAGAAAACGCGAGGGCCGCAGCGCGTACCACGCCGAAACCGCAACGAACGGCAGCAGCAGGTAGCGCAACGCAGCGGGCCAGGGGAGAATCAGCATACAGCCCGCAGCCAGGAGATGGAACAGGACCGTCAGGGCCGACAGCAGACGCGAGCGACGCAGGTCGATGTGGATCGGAAACTGCAAGCTCTGGCCGGCTCTGCGGCGCTGGACGACGCCAGGCGCCAGAGCCGGCAGTCCTAGATCCGCTTCAAGACGACCGTGGCGTTCGTACCGCCAAAGCCGAAAGAGTTCGAAATGGCGATATCGATCTTGAGTTGGCGCGCCTCATTGGCGCAATAGTCGAGATCGCACGACCCGTCCTGATTGAAGATGTTGATGGTCGGTGGCGACACCTGATGATAGATCGCCAGCGCAGTGAAAAGAGCCTCGACGCCACCGGCGGCACCGAGCAGGTGACCGGTCATCGACTTGGTTGAATTGACCACCAGCTTCTTCGCGTGCTCGCCGAAAGCGCGCTTGACGGCGATCGTTTCCGCCTTGTCACCCAAGGGCGTCGAAGTGCCATGCGCGTTGACGTATTGCACTTCGTCCACATTCACTTCGGCGTTGCGCAGGGCGTTGGTCATGCACCGCGCGGCACCATCACCGTCTTCGCAGGGTGCGGTCATGTGATTGGCGTCGGCACTCATGCCAAACCCCGCCAACTCGCAGTAGATCCGGGCACCTCGCGCCTTGGCATGCTCGTACTCCTCGAGCACCACGACGCCAGCACCTTCACTGAGGACGAAGCCGTCACGGTCGCGATCCCACGGACGGCTAGCCGTCTGCGGATCATCGTTGCGCGTCGACAAGGCGCGCGGAGCACAGAAGCCGCCGAGGCCAAGCTTCGACAGGCAGCCTTCCGCCCCGCCGGCAATCATCACATCCGCGTCGCCGTATTCGATCAGACGCCCGGCGTCACCGATGCTGTGGGTGCCCGTCGAGCAGGCGCTGACCAGCGAAATGTTGGGGCCCTTGTAGCCGTACATGATCGACAGGTTGCCCGAGATCATGTTGATGATCGAACCTGGAACGAAAAACGGAGACACCTTGCGCACGCCGCCAGCGGCAAAATCGTCGCAGGTGTTCTCGATCATCGGCAGACCGCCGATCCCCGAACCGATCGACACGCCGACCCGCTCGGCCTGCGCCGGATGCGTTTCCAGTCCCGCATCACGGATCGCCTGAATCCCCGCCGCCATCCCGTAATGGATGAACACGTCCATCCGCCGTGCTTCCTTGACCGAGAGATACTGGCCAATATCGAAATTCCTGACCTCGCCGGCAATCCGCACCGGAAAAGCAGATACGTCGAAACGGGTAATACGGTCAATCCCGGAACGTCCAGCAAGGATGTTCCGCCACGCTTCGGCAACGGAATTGCCAACCGGGGAAAGAATACCCAGGCCAGTGATAACGACTCTACGACGTGCCAACTTGTGCTCCGAGGTAAAAGAATGCGGAAGCGGGAGAAAACCTGTGGTCGTGACCACTCCCCGCTGGGCACGGCCGCTCATCGAGCCTGACCGCGGAACCCCAGTTCGGCAAGTTACTTCTTGTGAGCGACCACGTAGTCAATGGCCTGCTGAACGGTGGTGATCTTCTCGGCCTCGTCGTCCGGGATTTCGCACTCGAACTCTTCTTCCAGGGCCATCACCAATTCGACGGTGTCCAGCGAATCAGCACCGAGATCGTCGACGAACGACGATTCGTTCTTGATGTCAGCCTCATTGACGCCGAGTTGTTCAGCGACGATTTTCTTGACACGTTGCTCAATATTTTCCATCAAAACGCTCCTTCCGAGAGTTCATGTACCAACATAAATGCGCCATTCTAGCAAAATGACCGAAACTTACCAATTATCCGTCCGCGCCACCAAGACGTCTTGCCGTGCCGGCCCGACACTCAACCGACGAACATGCCGCCGTTGACGTGGATCGTCGTTCCGGTGACATAGCCCGCTCCCGCCGACGCCAGAAAAGACACCGCGGCCGCAACATCCTGCGGCGACCCAAGGCGACCGAGCGGAATGCTGCCCAGCAACAGTTCCTTTTGCTGGTCGTCCAGAGATCTGGTCATGTCGGTATCGATCAGCCCCGGCGCGACGCAGTTCACGGTGATGTTGCGGCTACCCAGTTCCCGCGCCAGCGCCCGGCTCATTCCGGCGACGCCTGCCTTGGCAGCGCAGTAGTTGACCTGACCCGGGTTCCCAGCGTGACCGACCACCGAGGTGACGTTGATGATTCGGCCCCGACGAGCCTTCATCATTCCCCGCATCACCGCCTTGCAAAGGCGGAAGACGGCCTTCAGGTTGGTATCGATGACCGCATCCCACTCATCATCCTTCAAGCGCATCGACAGATTGTCACGCGTGATGCCAGCGTTGTTGACCAGCACCGACACCGCTCCGTAGGTCTTCTCGATGTGCCGAATCAGCACTTCGACCTGCGTCGCATCGCGCACTTCCAGGACCGCGCCCTCGCCCTTGCAGCCGGCCGCATCAACCAGGTCGGCCGAGATTCTGGCGGCACCGTCTGAGCTTGTCGCCGTACCGATCACGGTAGCGCCGAGCCTGCCCAGTTCGAGGGCTATGGCGCGCCCGATACCACGAGAAGCACCGGTGACCAATGCAACTTCTCCGGCGAGCGTCATCGCTGCCCCAGGTTTACGAGCGCGGCGTCGACTGCCGCCAGATCAGCGAGCGCGACGCCCGTCAGGGTTTCTGCACAGCGCCTGCTTAGTCCTGCCAGGACTTTCCCCGGCCCACATTCGGCTACCGTGTCGATGTCCATTGTGGCCATCTTGCGCATCGTCTCGACCCAGCGCACCGGCGAGTACGCTTGCCGGATCAAGGCGTCCTTGATCCTGGCCGGGTCCGACTCGATCGCCACATCGGCGTTGTTGATGACGGGGAATAGCGGGGCAGCAAGACTCAACTCTGCCAGTCGCGCAGCCAGCTTGTCGGCCGCCGGGCGCATCAGCGAGGAATGGAACGGCGCCGAAACCGGCAACAGCACAGCCCGCTTGGCGCCACGCGCCTTGCAGGCATTGCAAGCGCGCTCGACAGCGGCCTTGCTACCGGCTATTACCGTCTGTCCCGGACCATTGAAGTTGACCGGTTCGACGACCGCGCCAGCGCCTGCAGCTTCGGCGCAGGCCTCGGCAATACTTTCGTCATCGAGACCGAGGATCGCCGCCATCGCGCCGGCGCCCACCGGTACCGCTTCCTGCATCGCGGCGGCACGCAGGCGAACCAGCGGTACCGCATCCTTGAAGGCGAGCACCCCCGCGGCGACCAGCGCCGCATACTCACCAAGGCTGTGCCCGGCGACAACGGCCGGCAGCTTGCCGCCCTTGTCGAGCCACAAACGATAGACGGCAACGCCTGCGGTGAGCATCACCGGCTGGGTGTTTACGGTCTGGGCCAGCGCGTCGGCCGGGCCATCGGCAAGCAATCGCCAAAGATCCTGCTGAAGCACTGCCGACGCTTCGTCGAAGGTCGCGCGCAGCACCGACGAGTCGCCATAGGCGGCCATCATCCCTACCGACTGTGAGCCCTGACCCGGAAAAACAAACGCAAACGCCATGAACCCTCCCCTTACATCTCGACCAGAACCGCGCCCCAGGTAAAACCGCCACCGACGCCTTCGAGCATGACCTTCTGTCCGGCCCGGATGCGTCCGTCGCGAACGGCCTCGTCGAGCGCCAGAGGCACCGACGCCGCCGAGGTATTGCCGTGCCGATCGACGGTGACGATGACCTTGTCCATCGGCACCTTCATTCTTCTCGCGGTGGCCTCCAGAATGCGAATATTCGCCTGGTGCGGAATCAGCCAGTCGATGTCCGAGGGCGCAATCCCGGCCGCCTGACAGCATTCGTCCGCCACTTCGGCGAGCACCCGGACGGCAAACTTGAACACCGCCTGCCCATCCATGCGCAGGAAGGGGTCACCGGTGACCTTGCCGCCACAAACGCTGCCCGGGACCGACAGGATACCGTGATGCGCGCCGTCGGCATGCAGCGCGGTCGCCAGGATTCCCGGCCTGTCGTCTGAAGCCTCGAGCACCACCGCACCGGCACCATCGCCGAACAGCACGCAGGTGCCACGATCGGACCAGTCGAGAATACGTGAAAACACTTCGGCGCCAACCACCAGGGCGCGTCGATGGCTGCCCGAAGCGATGAATTTCTCGGCAATCGTCAGCCCGTAAACAAAGCCGCTGCACACCGCCTGCACATCAAAGGCGGTCGCACCCTGATTCCCCAGCTTGCTCTGCAGCAAACACGCGGTGCTCGGAAAAATGAAGTCCGGCGTCGAGGTGGCAACAATGATCAGGTCGATATCCGACGCTTCGAGCCCGGCAGCAGCCAGCGCGCGGTGGCTCGCCTGCAGTCCCAGATCGCTGGCGGTCTCACCGTTCTCCGCGAGATGCCGAAAGCGGATGCCGGTCCGACTGACGATCCACTCATCGCTGGTTTCGATGCCCCGGCGCGCGAGATCGTCGTTGCTGACTGGCTGACCCGGCAGGAAACTGCCGATACCGGTAATACGGGAGAACATGCTATGCCGACTCCTGAAGCGGTTGTTGTTGCGCCACGCGCTCGCTGATCCGTGCCAGAACACCACTTCGCGCCTCTTCCGCGGCGCGCCGCAGGGCGTGCACGAAACCGAAGGCGTCGGCCGAGCCGTGGCTCTTGACGACAATCCCCTTCAAGCCGAGCAGAGCGGCACCGTTGTACTGCCGATGGTCGACCCGGCGCTTGAAGCGCTTGACCACGGGCAGCGCGACCACCGCAGCGAGCTTGGTGAACCAGCTGCGTCTGAACTCCTGACGTAGAAAAGTGGCCAGCAGTTGCGCCAGGCCTTCCGAGGCCTTCAGGGCGACATTGCCGACAAAGCCATCGCAGACGATGACGTCGGCCTCACCTTTATAAAGCCCGTCGCCTTCGACATTGCCAATGAAATTCAAACCCGAATCCCACAGCAGTTCGGCAGCCCGCTTGACCACATCGTTGCCTTTTATCTCTTCCTGACCGATATTCAGGATACCCACCGTTGGTCGATCCCGATGCTCGATCGCCGAAACCAGCGATGCACCCATGATGCCGAACTGCAACAGGTGCTCGGGGCTGCAATCGACGTTGGCGCCAAGGTCCAGAACGTGCGTGTGGCCGGTGATGGTCGGCAGCACGCCGCAAATCGCTGGACGATCGATACCCGGCAACATCTTGAGAACGAAGCGGGAAATAGCCATCAAGGCACCGGTATTCCCGGCGGAAACGCAGGCATCCGCCTCGCCGTTTTTGACCAGACTGATCGCGACGCGCATCGAAGAGTCCTTCTTGGTGCGCAGCGCGACCGACGGCGATTCGTCCATGGCCACGACTTCGGTGGCGTGGCGAACGGCGACCCGACCTACCGCCGCATCGCCCAGAAATGGACGAATGCTCTCGGTAATACCCACCAGAATGACGCGAACGTCAGGCTGGTCGCGGACGAAATCAAGTGCTGCCGGAACGGTTACCCGGGGACCGTGGTCCCCGCCCATGCAATCGACGGCAACGGTAATCATCAGCGGGCGGCGGACAACGGCAGGCAATTCACTGTCAGCGGAAGGTGCCCGCCCAATGCGGACGAATCACTCGCCCACGGCCTTGCCGACCTTCTTGCCGCGGTAATGACCCGTAGGGCTCACGTGGTGGCGCAGATGCACCTCGCCGGTCGTCGGCTCGACCGCCAGCGGTGGGATGCTCAAAGAATCGTGCGCACGATGCATGCCACGTTTGGACGGGGATTTCTTGTTCTGTTGAACTGCCATGACGAACTCCTAAAATCAAACTCACTGGGCCCTGCCCTTGAGGCCGGCCAGTACTGAAAACGGCGACTCTTGTGCCAATCCCTGCCCGCTGCCGGGCAGAACACAATCCGCGTGCCGCGGCACCGTGGGAAGCGCAAGCAGGATTTCATCCTCAATCAGGACGGCAACATCCAGTTCCTTCTGAGCGGGAAGAAAGTCCCGGGAGTCATCCTCCAGTTCCTCCTGCGTCAGATCGCCGTCGCTATCGACGAATTCAAGCAGACTGCGCAGCGCCAGCGGGTACTCCAGCGTTTCCAGACAGCGCTGGCAGCAGAGGTGAACGACACCATCGACCTGAACCAGCAATTGCGATCTGTCACCAGACCCCACGCCGCCCTCGACCCGATACGCCAGAGAGCCCGTCGAATCGGTCAGCAGGTCGTGCAATCGCGTCAGTTCGGCGAGCGGGAGTTCGCCCTCCAGCGAGTTCCCCTCATGCCCAAAAGCCAGACCATCAATGACAACGCGTCGCGACATAAGGCCGGCATGATATTATTTCCGGCTTTTGAAGTCAAAGCTGCGGCGCGGGAAAAGATGGGATTTTCGGATTTTTTCCACTGCACTGCGGCCTGCGCGCAGCTATCGAGCAACCGATGACCAGACCGCCGCTCGTTCTCGCCTCGACCTCGCCGTTCCGACGCGAACTCCTTGCCCGCCTTGGCTTGCCCTTCGAGACGGCCAATCCGGCCGTCGACGAGGTACTGCTGCCGGGCGAAACGCCGGCAGCGGGCGCCCTGCGGCTTTCGCACGCCAAGGCGCAGGCTGTCGCCCCGCTTTTCCCCCAAGCCTTGATCATCGGCAGCGATCAGGTTGCATCTCTCGACGGCCAGGTTTTCGGAAAACCCGGAACGTACGAAAACGCGCTGCGCCAACTGCAAATGATGCGCGGACGCCGCGTCAACTTTTTTACCGGTCTGTGTCTCCTGGACGCCGGCAGCGGCCGCGCCCATCTGCGCGGCGTCCCCACGCTGGTCACCTTCCGCGATCTGGCCGACGGAGAAATCGCAGACTACCTGCACAAGGAACGGCCCTACAATTGCGCCGGCAGCGCCAAGTCGGAAGGACTGGGAATCGCACTGATTGCCAGAATCGACGGTGAAGACCCGAATGCACTGATTGGACTGCCCCTTATAGCGCTCTGCGAGCTTCTCAGAATCGAGAACGTATCTGTATTACAGCCATAGCGTTCTGTACTATTTACAAGGTACTTTATGAGCAAAGGCAGGCTGTATCTGATCCCGGTGCCGCTCGGTCAGACGGAAGCCGCCGCCGTCCTGCCACAGCCCGTCCTGGCCTGCGCACAAGCACTCGCTCATTTCGTTGCCGAGAACGCCAAGTCGGCCCGCGCCTTCCTCAAGTCGCTGCCCGCAAACCTGCCCCTGCAGCAGATCCGGATTGCGGAACTCAACGAGCACACGCCGGACAGCGCGCTCCCGCGCCTCCTGGAACCACTCCTGGCAGGAAACGATGTCGGGTTGATTTCCGAGGCCGGCTGTCCGGCCGTCGCCGACCCTGGCGCCACCCTGGTGGCCCTAGCCCATCAGGCGGGTATCAAAGTCGTGCCAATGGTTGGCCCCTCGTCCATCCTGCTGGCGTTGATGGCTTCCGGACTGACCGGCCAAGGCTTCACGTTCCACGGCTACCTGCCAAGCGCAACCCAGGAGCGCGAGAAGCGCTTGCGCGAACTCGAGAAGGACTCCAAGCAGTGGCAACGAACGCAGATCTTCATCGAGACGCCCTACCGCAACCGTCAGATGCTCGAATCGCTGCTCAAGGCCTGCGCGCCGGACACGCGAATCTGCCTCGCCACCGATCTTACCCTGGACAGCGAGCAAATCCGGACGCGCCCGGTCTCGGCATGGCAAGCGCAACCGCTACCGGAAATCAATCGCCGCCCGACGGTATTCCTGCTGCACGCCTAGCGAGCCGTGCGCGCGCCGCGTTATCGGGTCAGCGAAGCAAGGGCTGACTGATGCCCAGCAGCGACGCAACGCCCGGCGTCCCGCCGGCACGCAGACGCTTGGCAAGGCGCTCGGCGAGGTTGTCCTTGATCGTGAAGTCGACGATTTTGTCGGCCTTGATCACGTCGCGCGCGACCGACCCGACAGTTCCCAAACCATCGGCCAGGCCCAGCTGGACGCTCTGACTGCCGGTCCACATCAGGCCGCTGAACATGTCCGGCGTTTCCTTCAGCCGTTCGCCCCGTCCGCGCCGGACAACTTCGATGAACTGCTTGTGAATCTCGCCGAGCAGTACCTGTGCGTGGTCCTTCTGCGTCACATCCTGCGGCGAGAACGGGTCAAGAAAGCCCTTGTTCACCCCGGCAACCAGCAACCGTCGCTCGACACCGAGCTTTTCCATCGTTCCGGTGAAACCGAAGCCATCCATCAGGACACCGATCGACCCGATGATGCTGGCCTTGTCAACAAAGATTTTGTCCGCCGCCACGGCAACGTAGTAACCGCCAGAAGCGCACAGATCTTCGACCACCACGTAGAGGGAAATCTGCGGATGCTTGCTGCGCAAGCGCCGAATTTCGTCGTGCACGATACCGGCCTGAACCGGACTGCCGCCAGGGCTGTTGACCTGCAGGATGACGCCAGCAGTACCCTTGTCGCCGAAAGCGGATTGCAGAGCCTGGTTGATCGTCTGGGCGCTGGCCTCGCCGCTGGCCTCGATGACGCCGTTCAGTTGCACCACGGCGGTATGCCGGCTGCCGTCGGCAAGCTTCTCCGGGCCTCCCCAGTCGACCAGCAGAACCAGCACGGCGACCAGATAAGAGAGACCCAGCAGCTTGAAGAAGATCCCCCAGCGACGCTTCGCTTTCTGCTCCTGCAGCGCCGCCAAGGCCCATTTCTCAAGCAACTGCCGTTCCCAATGAGGCTCGCTTTCAGGGGTAGTCAAGGTTTCCACTCGCTCGGGGTAAAGTAAACCACGCCACCACGTTCTTCGACGGGTAAGGGCGTCAGACCTTTGCCCTGACAACGACCGCCCAGACAGCGACCGTCGGCAGGAGAATACAGCGCGCCATGCGTCGCGCAGATCAAGTATAACTTGGAATCATCGAAGAATTGACCAGGCTGCCAGTCGATCTCGATCGGCACGTGCGCACAGCGATTGAGGTAGGCCACCACGCGGCCATGAAAGCGCACGGCAAAAGCTGGCTGGTCCACCGTCTCCTGGCAGACAGTGAAGCGCACGCCCTCCCCGCCGTCGATCAAGTCACCGGACAGACAGATCAAGCGTTCTTGCGCAGCCATCGGGCCATCTCCTCGATCTCTTGAAAACGCGCCAGCGGCCCCAACGCGTCCAGCGCTGCCGCCGGGTGCGCGCCATAAGCCGCGGCCAGACAGGCGACACCAGCGTTCTTGGCCATCTGCAGGTCGTGGGTGGTATCGCCGATCATCAACGTCCGACCGGGCTGGACCGACAACTCGTCCATCAATTCTTCAAGCATCTGCGGGTGTGGCTTGGAAAGACACTCGTCGGCGCAGCGCGAAGCGTGAAAGCAAGCGCCAACACCACTGGCCCGCAAGGCTCGATCGAGGCCGGCCCGACTCTTGCCGGTGGCCACTGCGAGCAGGAAACCAGCCCCGGCAAGTTCGGCGATCAGCGCCGCCGCGCCGTCAAAAAGTTGCAACTCGTGATCATGCAGCAGGTAATGATGGCGGTAACGTTCGACAATCAGTGGATAGCGGCTTTCCGGCAGGTCTGGCAAGGCATGGCGAAGTGCCTCACGCAGACCGAGCCCGATCACATGCCGGGCCCGCTCCTCGCCGGGGATCGGCAAACCCAGGTCACTGCAGGCAGCGTTGATCGCGCCAACGATCGCCCCGGCCGAGTCGAGTAGCGTCCCATCCCAGTCGAAAACCAGCAGTTCAAATCTTGCTGCCATGGTCCTGCGCCTCCTTTGCCGACACACTTTGCAGGAATTGCTGCAAGGCCCGGGGCAAGGCCGCTGCCAGCACCAGATCGCGACCCTCCAACGGATGCGGCAGGGACATCTTCCAGGCATGCAGGAACATCCGCTTCAGCCCCTCCCTGGCCAGCGTCCGGTTCATCCCGAAATCGCCGTATTTCTCGTCGCCGGCAATCGGATAGCCAAGGTGCGCCAGGTGAACGCGAATCTGGTGGGTTCGCCCGGTCTTCAGCTGTGCCTCCAGGAGGCTGAAGCGCTGCCAGCGCGCCAACAGCCGAAACACCGTGTGGGCGGTCTTGCCCTCCTCGGCCACGCGCACCCGGCGCTCGCCGGACTCGAGCAAATACTTGTGCAAAGGTAACCGGACGTTGCGCAGCGGGTCCATCCAGCGCCCGACGACGAGGACCTGATAGCGTTTGTCCGCGCCCGGCCCACCGTTACCGCGGGCACCTTCGCGGAACATCTCGTGCAAGGCCAGGAGCGCCGACCGCTTCTTGCCAACCAGCAGAATACCTGAAGTCTCGCGGTCCAGCCGGTGCGCAAGTTCAAGAAAACGGGCCTGCGGCCGCTGCCGACGGAGCGCCTCGATGACCCCGAAACTCTCGCCGCTGCCGCCGTGCACGGCGATTCCTGCCGGCTTGTCGACCACCAACAGGGAGTCGTCTTCATAGAGCACGGGCAGTTGCGCCTTCAACGCGGCGCCGTCCACGACCTCCTGCTCGACCCTCGCGGTGCGCATCGGTGGAATCCGTACCAGGTCGCCGGCCTGCAGGCGATAGGAGACCTCGGCGCGCCGTCCATTGACCCGCACCTGGCCGCTACGGACGATGCTGTAAACGTGACTCTTGGGCACGCCCTTGCACTTCTTCAGCAACAGGTTGTCCAGCCGCTGTCCGTGTTCGTTCTCTGTAATTAGCTCCTGGACCACGGAGGTTTTGCTAACTTCGGCCATTTTGAATATACTTCGCTCGTTTTGCGTCTTGGGTTGAAAGAGGCGCTGACCCGTAAGACCGTCGAGCGACGCCGATTCTGAAGCAACTGCGACGCACTTTCCGGCAGGCATCAGCCGCCTCGCTTGCGCCAACCTGCGCAAGATCACCCAACGCCATTCACCTGGTTAAGGTCGCTCACCACAAAGTAGCGATACTACTTGAACTGCGCGCGCCTAGCACCTGTGGACCCACTCAGGCAGATTCCGGACCCCTTGAATTTCAAGGCCAAACGAGCGATCGAGTCGGCGAGATTCCCCTTTTAGTTGCACCATCGGACCGCCCCTCAAACGTTCCGCCCACAACTAATCCGTCGCTGCCTGCATCAGGCACTTCCCCCGTGCGAGCGCGTGGGAGCCCTATCTATCATGAAACGCATGCTTTTTAACGCGACACAGGCCGAGGAACTGCGTGTCGCCATTGTCGACGGTCAGAAACTCATTGATCTGGACATTGAATCGGCCTCAAAGGAACAGAAAAAGAGCAACATTTATAAAGCGGTCATTACCCGCATCGAACCCAGCCTGGAAGCGGCTTTTGTCGATTACGGATCGGAGCGGCATGGCTTTCTGTCGTTCAAGGAAGTGTCGCGCGCGTTCTTCCAGCCTGGTGTGGACGCCGGCCGAACGACCATCAAGGAGGCGCTTCGCGAAGGCCAGGAGTTGATCGTTCAGGTCGATAAGGACGAACGTGGCAACAAGGGCGCTGCCCTGACCACCTTCGTCAGTCTGGCCGGGCGTTATCTGGTGCTGATGCCGAACAACCCGCGCGGCGGCGGCGTCTCGCGCCGCGTCGAGGGCAACGAGCGTACCGAACTGCGTGAGGTGATGGATCAGTTGCAGGTGCCGCAGGGCATGAGCCTGATCGCCCGCACGGCGGCGATCGGTCGCAACGCCGAAGAACTGCAGTGGGATCTCAACTACCTGCTGCAATTGTGGAAGGCGATTGAGGCAGCCGCCCAGCAGCAGAAAGGCGCCTTCCTGATCTATCAGGAAGGCAGCCTGGTCATCCGAGCCATCCGCGACTACTTCCAGCCGGACATCGGCGAGATCCTGATCGACACCGACGAGGTGTTCGAGCAGGCGGCGCAGTTCATGGAACACGTGATGCCGGGGACGGTCAATCGCATCAAGCGCTATCGCGACGACGTGCCCCTGTTCTCGCGCTTCCAGATCGAACACCAGATCGAATCGGCTTATTCGCGCCAGGTGAGCCTCCCTTCGGGTGGGGCGATCGTCATCGACCATACCGAAGCTCTGGTCTCGGTCGATGTGAACTCCGGCCGCTCGACCCGCGGCGCCGACATCGAGGAAACGGCGCTGAAAACCAACCTCGAAGCAGCCGAGGAAGTCGCCCGCCAGTTGCGACTGCGCGACCTCGGCGGACTGATCGTCATCGACTTCATCG
>DPSD01000174.1 GCA_003538495.1 Accumulibacter sp. | reverse complement strand
CATACCACAGTGGACAAGGCTCCCTCTTGCAATCCCTCGTGCTTTCCGGAACAATAACCAAGCGCTTGCTTGCTTTACCATCAGTTACCACTTCCGGATACCTCTTCATGAACGAAAGCACCAGCACCGTGCTGCCACGCCCGCCGCAATCCCCCTACCCGCACTTGCTGGCGCCGCTGGATCTCGGCTTTACGACGCTCCGCAACCGCACGCTGATGGGTTCGATGCACACCGGTCTGGAGGAAGTGAAAAACGGCTTCGAACGTATGGCTGCCTTCTACGCCGAGCGTGCCAGGGGCGGCGCCGGGCTGATCGTCACGGGCGGCTTTTCGCCCAACCTGGCCGGCCGGGTCTACCATTTTGGTTCGCAGTTCAGCTTTTCGTGGCAGGTGCGCAAGCATCGCCTGATTACCGAGGCGGTGCATGCCGCCGGTGGCAAGATCGCGCTGCAAATTCTGCATACCGGACGCTATGCCTACCACCCGCTGAACGTCGCTCCCTCCCGGCTGCGCGCTCCGATCAACCGCTTTACGCCGCGCGCGCTGAGCCAATGGGGAATCCGCAAGACCATCGCCGACTACGTTCGCTGCGCCCGACTGGCGCAGAAGGCAGGCTACGACGGAGTCGAGATCATGGGCTCGGAGGGTTACCTGATCAACCAGTTCATCGCGCAGCAAACCAACCAGCGCACCGACCAGTGGGGCGGCTCGTTCGAGAACCGCATCCGCTTCGCGGTAGACACCGTGCGCGCCACCCGCGAGGACGTCGGGCCGAATTTCATCATCATCTTCCGCCTGTCGATGCTCGATCTGGTCGAGGGCGGCAGCACCTGGGACGAAGTGGTGCAACTCGCCAAGGCCATCGAGGCCGCTGGCGCGACGCTGATCAATACCGGCATCGGCTGGCATGAGGCGCGCATCCCGACCATTGCGACGATGGTGCCGCGCGCTGCTTTCGCCTGGGTGACCAGACGTCTGAAGGGTGCGGTGAGCATCCCGCTGATCACCACCAACCGCATCAACACGCCCGAAGTCGCCGAGGATGTGCTGGCCGCTGGCTGCGCCGACATGGTGTCGATGGCTCGCCCCTTCCTCGCCGACGCCGACTTCGTCAATAAGGCGGCGGCCAGCAAGGGCGACGAAATCAACACCTGCATCGCCTGCAACCAGGCCTGTCTGGACCACATTTTCAACGGCCAGCTGAGCACCTGCCTGGTCAATCCACGTGCCTGCCACGAGACCGAGCTGATCATCGAGAAGGCGGCCTTGCGCAAGAAGGTGGCGGTCGTCGGCGCCGGGCCGGCAGGCATGGCCTGCGCCACGACGGCCGCCGAACGCGGCCACCAGGTGACGCTGTTCGAGGCCGCCGACCGCATCGGTGGCCAGTTCAACATCGCCAAGAAGATCCCGGGCAAGGAGGATTTCGCCGAAACGCTGCGCTACTTCGGCCGCCGCATCGAGACCGCCGGCGTCACCCTGAAGCTGAATCAGCGCGTCGATGCCGAGTTGCTCACGACCGGCGGCTTTGACCATGTGGTGCTGGCCACCGGCATCAGCCCGCGGCAGCTTTCTATCCCGGGGATAGACAGCGGCAAGGTGGCAAACTACGTCGACATCGTCGAAGGCCGCAAACTGGCCGGCCAGAGCGTGGCGATCATCGGCGCCGGCGGCATCGGCTTCGATGTCGGCGAGTTCCTGACCCACACGCATGACGACCGGACCGAGGCCGAGCGCTTCAATGACGAATGGGGTATCGACCCGAGCTACGCGCATCGTGGCGGCCTCAAGCCACCGATCGACGATGCGGCACCGCGCAAGGTCTTTCTGCTGCAGCGCAAGTCATCCAAGGTCGGTGATGGGCTGGCCAAGACCACCGGCTGGATCCGCCGTACCCTGCTCAAGAAGCGCGGCGTACAGATGATCGGCGGCGTGAACTACCAGCGTATCGACGACGCCGGCCTGCACATCACCGTCGATGGGCAGGAAAGGACGCTGCCGGTCGACACCGTCGTCGTCTGCGCTGGCCAGGAATCCCGCCGCGAGTTGCTCGCCCCGTTGCAGACTGCCGGCATCCCGGTAACGCTGATTGGCGGCGCCGACGTCGCCGCTGAACTCGACGCCAAACGCGCCATCGATCAAGGCACGCGGGTCGCCGCGGCATTATGACGTACGTTTGCTCGCCGGCACAACTCACCTCAAGCGACTGCACACCCGGTGCAGCTCCATGGTCGGAATGATGGCGATGCCCAGACGAAAAGAACCAGCAGGGCTTGAAACCAATCGCCGCGCCGCGTTGCTGCGCGCGGCGGCCAGACTGTTCGTCGAAAAGGGTTTTGACGCCACTACCACGCGCGATATCGCCGACGCAGTCGGCATGCGCTCCGGCAGCCCCTTCTACCACTTCCGCAGCAAGCAGGATTTGCTGAAAACGGCGATAGTCGAGGGTCTAGACGCCGGCCACGCGCGCCTGCTCGCCGCCATCGACGGCATTGCCGAACCCGTACAGCGGCTACGCGTACTGGTTCGCACGCATCTCGGCACGCTGCTCGATGGGGAGTGCCATTCGCCAATGCTACTCGGCGAAACACGCGCCCTGGATGCAGCAGCGCAGGAGGAAATTGCCGCCGCTTTCGACCGCTATCAGTTGCCGTGGCAGGCCACGCTCGACGAACTGCAACAAAGCGGCAAGCTCGCTTCCGCCGCGTCACCGGTACGGCTGCTGCTCTTCGGCATGCTGAACTGGTCCACGCACTGGTATCGCCCGGACGGAAAACTTTCGCTGGATGAACTGGCCGACAGCGCCGTCGCCCTGCTGCTTGGCGGCACACTGCCGACTGCGCCGACGACTGGTCCGGAAAAGAACGAGCCGCAAGCGCTGTCGTAGAGAGCACAGATGAACGCAAGACCCGACTTCGATCTTCAGCCCACGCTCATCGGCGAAACGATTTCGCTTCGCCCCTTGCATGCCGACGATTTCGAGCCGCTCTACGCGGCCGCTTCCGATCCCTTGATCTGGGAGCAGCATCCGGAGCCCTTGCGGTATCAGAGACCGGTCTTTGCGGGCTTCTTTGCCGGCGCCCTGGCTTCCGGCGGTGCGCTGGTGGCGACCGACAACCGTGCGGGCGGGGTGATCGGTTCGTCTCGCTACTACGACTGGAATCCCGACGCGAAGGAGGTGACCGTCGGCTACACCTTCCTGGCCAGAAGTCATTGGGGTGGCAGCATCAACCGGGAAATGAAGCAACTGATGCTTGGTCATGCCTTCGTTTTCGCGAAAGTCGTCTGGTTCCATGTCGGCAGCAACAATTGGCGTTCGCGCAAGGCAATGGAAAAGATTGGCGGCACGCTATCGCACACGGCCCGCGTCGAATCGAACGGCGTCGCGCATGACTACGCCTTCTACAGGATCGAGGCGCCGCCGTAATTACGCATCCCATGTCACTGCGGCGCGTTGCCGGCGGCCCCCGACCCGTCGCCGGACGCGAGCCAGCCCCGACCGTGCCGTTGGCGCCAGGACTTCAGGGCTCGGCGAGCTCTTCAACAAAGTCTCCCGGGCTTGAACCATGATCACACTGGATTTCCTCATCACTTCGCTGGTTGTCGTGCTCATACCCGGCACAGGCGTGCTGTTCACGGTTTCCGCGGGGCTGCTTCAGGGCCGCAAAGCCAGTTTCTTTGCGGCACTCGGCTGCACTTCCGGCATCGTTCCCCACCTGCTGGCGACGGTCCTTGGGCTGGTGGCCATCCTGCACACCAGCGCGGTCGCGTTTCAGGCGCTCAAGTTTGGCGGTGTTGCCTACCTGCTCTATCTGGCATGGCTCACCTGGCGAGACCGGTCGGCCTTCGTGGTTGGCCAGGCTGTACCCGCAAGCAGCGCGGCAAATCTTGTCGTCAAGGCCTTCCTGCTGAACATCCTGAACCCGAAACTCTCGATCTTCTTCCTGGCCTTTCTGCCGCAATTCGTTCAGCCTGGTGCGGTCTCGCCGCTGCGCGATCTGCTGTTTCTGAGTGCCGTCTTCATGGCCATGACCTTGGTGGTCTTTGTCGTCTACGGGCTACTGGCCAATGCCTTCCGCAAACAGGTCATTGAGTCGCCCGGTGTCCAATCGTGGTTGCGTCGCGGCTTTGCAGCAGCCTTCGCGGGTCTCGGCGTAAACCTGGCGCTATCGGACAGATAACACCATCCCGTCGCGCAAGCATTCGGCGCGGCAGCCGTTGAGCAGCGTCCGCGGTCAGATTGCCCACGCCTCTCGCAGGCGATCGATCGCCGCCGGATCCCACCCCAATTCACTGAGGATCGCGTCGGTGTGCTGCCCGAGCGCTGGTACCGCGTCCATGCGTGGCGTGAAGGTGTCGACTTCGCCGGGTGGCAGCAAGGCCGGAATCGGGCCGGCCGGGGTATCGACCTCGGTCCACCGCCCGCGCGCCTTCAGCTGCGGGTGCTCCCAGACCTCGTGCATGTCGTTCATGCGTGCGTTGGCAATCTGTGCCGCGTCGAGCCTGGCGATCAACTGCTCCGAGCTGAACCGCGCGAAGCACTCGTCGATCAGCGCGTGCAGTTCGTCACGCGCCTGCGTACGCCGCGAGTTCGAGGAAAAACGTTCGTCGCTGGCCAGTCCGGGGCGTTCGAGCACCTGCGTGCAGAAGACCTGCCACTCGCGCTCATTCTGCACGCCGAGCAACACCGTCTTGCCGTCGCCGACGGTAAACGGGCCATAGGGAAAGATGGTCGCATGCGCCGCGCCAGCGCGCGGCGGCGGCTTCGCGCCGTCGAACGAGTAATACAACGGATAGCTCATCCATTCGACCATGCATTCGAGCATCGACACCTCGATATGGCAGCCGCGCCCGCTCCTGCCACGCTGCAGCAGCGCGGCGAGAATGCTGCTCTGCGCATGCATGCCGGCCGCGATGTCGGCGATCGAGCAGCCGGCCTTGGCCGGCTCGGCTGGCGAGCCGGTAACCGAAAGGAATCCCGACTCGCTCTGGATCAGCAGGTCATAGGCCTTCTTGTCGCGATACGGACCGTTGCCGCCGTAGCCCGAGATGTCGCAAACGATCAGCCGTGGATGCTGTTCGCGTAGCGCGGCGTAAGCCAGCCCGAGACGCGCCGCGGCGCCGGGCGCCAGATTCTGCACCAGCACGTCGGCCCCGGCGAGCAACCGGTCCAGGATCGCCGGCGCCTCCGGGTGCTTGAGGTCGAGTGTCAGGCTCTCCTTCGAGCGGTTGGTCCACACGAAGTGCGACGCCAGGCCGCGGACGCGCTCGTCGTAGGCGCGCGCGAAATCACCGCTGCGCGGACGTTCGACCTTGATCACGCGGGCGCCAAGGTCGGCCAGCTGACGGGTGCAAAACGGCGCAGCAATCGCGTGTTCGAGGGTGACGACGCTAATGCCGTCGAGCGGGCGCATGGCGGGCGTTCTAGAAAGAGCGAGGCAGCCCGAGCAGGTGCTCGGCGACGTAGGAAAAAATCAGGTTGGTCGAAATCGGCGCGACCTGGTACAGGCGCGTCTCGCGGAACTTGCGCTCGATGTCGTATTCGGTGGCAAAACCGAAGCCGCCGTGTGTCTGCAGGCAGACGTTGGCCGCCTCCCACGATGCCTTGGCGGCGAGGTACTTGGCCATGTTCGCCTCGGCGCCACAGGGCTGCTGCGCGTCGAACAGCGCGCAGGCCTTGAAGCGCATCAGGTTGGCCGCC
>DPSD01000512.1 GCA_003538495.1 Accumulibacter sp. | reverse complement strand
GAATTTGAAATGAGAACTGCTGTGACGACGGCGGGCTGGAGCAGAGATCTGGTCCGCGCCGTGGCCTGCAAGGTACCGCGGTCGCTACTCGGTCGCAGAAGTGTGCGAAAGGCCGATGAGGTAGGGGGAAACGATTTCCAATCCGTTCACGATTTGTCACAATCATCTGCTCTGAAGAAGCCATGGATACGGAGGAAGGTCATGAGGTTCCATCCTTTCGTTCTGTCTGTCGGGGCAGCGCTGCTCCTGTGCTCGCCGACGCCGGCAGAGGCTGCTGGCACACTCGACAAGATCAGAGCGTCGCAGACGATTTCGCTCGGTTACCGCGAGGCGTCGATTCCGTTCTCGTACACCGGCCAGGACAGGCAGCCCTGGGGCTATTCGGTCGACTTGTGCACCCGGGTGGCGGCGGCCGTGGTCAGGCTGCTCGGGCTCGACGAGTTGCAGCTGCAGTGGGTTCGGGTGACGCCGGAGACGCGTATCGCCAAATTGAAATCAGGCGAGATTGACCTCGAGTGTGGTTCGACGACCAGTTCGCTTTCGCGCATGGAAGAAGTGGATTTCAGCCTGCCGATCTTCGTTGACGGCGGCAGTTACCTGTCCCCCTGGGCGGCAGGGATCAAGAACCTGCAGGATCTGGCCGGCAAGAGCATTGCCGTGGCCGTCGGGACGACGACCGAACAGACGCTGGCCAAGGCCTTGACGGAGCACCGGGTCGGCGCAGAACTGGTAAAGGTCGGCGACCACCAGCAGGGGATCGACGCGATGGCCAAGGGAGAAGTCGACGCTTACGCTTCGGACCGCTCCCTGCTGATCGGTCTTGCCCTCGACTCGGGAAATCAAGACTCCTGGTCGTTGGGCCAGGAGATCTTCTCTTATGAGCCCTACGCCTTGATGCTGCGGCGTGATGACGCGGACTTCCGCCTGGTGGTGAATCGCGAATTGGCCCGTCTCAGCCGTGGTGGCGAGATCTACGCCATTTATGACCGCTGGTTCGGCGTTCTGGGCAAGCCGGGACCGGCGCTGCAGAGCGTCTACTTCCTCAATGGCTTGCCGGAGTAAGCCGACACCACTCATTGCGTGGCAGCCGCCACTTGCCGGTCGTCTTCCGGTGCGACGATGTCTCGATAGGCGTGCCACGTGGCGTGCCCTACCAGCGGCATGGTGACGATCAGACCGATGAAGAACGTCGCAAAGCCGATGCCGGCGAGGACCGCGATGCACGCGCCCCACAGCAACAGCGGGCCCGGGTTGCGGCTGCAGGCGACGAGACTGGCAATGGCCGCCGTGACCGCGTCGGTCTTGCGGTCAAACATCAACGGCACGGCGATCACGCTGATGGCGAACACGAACAGCGCGAAAAATCCGCCAACCGCAAAGTAGACCAGAGCGAAGTCGGGCTGCTCGAAAGTCAGAACCGTGTGCACGACGTTGCCGAAAGTCGGCAGTCCGCCCGTAAAGAAGAGCGCAAAAACAATGATCGATGCGCGTGCCCAGATCAGCAGGACGACGGCCAGAACGGCGGCAAAGAGACCGACGTTGGGCAGATTGGGGCGCCAGGCGGCGAGGGTCGGGGCTAGCCTGGGCGGCGTGCCAAATTCGATGCGCCGACTGAGGTCGTAGAGCCCCAGCGTCAGGAATGGGCCGAGCAGCAGGAAGCCAGTGGTCAAGCCGGCGAAGAGCGCGTAGGCCTCAGCAAAAACGACCTGCATCAGCCAGCCGGCGGTTGCGAAGCAGGCGCCATAGAACAGGCTGGCCGGGGCTGCCTGGCGAAGGTCCTGTCCGCCGTCACGTAGCCAACCGATGACCGCGCGGGACTCTACGCGGCGGATGACCGGGAAGCGGCTAGCAGCACCGTCGGTGCCGGGCGGGACATTTTCGCTCATCGATGGGCCTCCTTCAGTTTCGTATGATTTTTTTGTTTCCGTTCGGCGTTGGCCGCCAGAGTGCGCTTGCCAACTGACCGCGTAACAGCCAGGGCCTGGCGAGTGGCAGGCCGGTTATCGAGGATACTACCTTGACCTTGCCGGCTCCTGGCCAGGCAACGCACCGCGGCGCTTGCCGCCACGCACGCGACGACGCACCGTTATATAGCACATTTCTTGTGTGGGAAAGGCGCACGCATGGCGGTGGAGGGTGGCAGGAGAAAGGCTGTCCTCCACTCAGCGCGTGCTCCTCCGGCTCGTTGGATGCGCCATTGAGGTGGTCCGTCGCAGTGCGGAACCGCCGTTGGGCAGCGCGATGTTGGCCGTTTGCGTCGGCATCGATGTCGGTAAACTTTACACGTAGCCTTGGGGAGATCTCATGAGACTCGCCTAAGCATATGCTTTTGTGAATAAAACTAACCTGAGGTACCAAACGTGCTTGGAATTTCAGGCGCACGACGCCTCGCTGCGTACATGCTTCTGTCCAAGCTGGGTGCTGGTCGTGCGCAGGCGGGGAATCAAGTAGCCCTAGAGCTTGACTAGCCGCATTTCCCGGCCCTTTCCCGCTTGCGGAGGGCGAGCACAAATGGAAGCGAATCTGATACTAGAAGTGTCCGGAGCGGCTTGCAGACACACGCCGGATCGGTTGCCCACGGTCCGGATGGCGAAGCGGGCTTGCGCAATGCAGGGACCGACGGGAATGCCGCTGTGGCAGATGCCGGTACCGCTACTCAGGCCAACGAGGTGGGTGCTCAGCGTCATGGCGACCGCCTTTCTGACGATGCTCGGCGCAATTGCAGCGCGCGCCGCACCCATCCAGAGCTTCCAACTGACCGACGCCGAACTGGATTTCCATCAGCCTGACCTGACGTATAGCGGGGCTTCACAGGCTGACTCGACCTATGGTCTCATGACGGCGAACCTGCAACAGGTTATCGCTGCTGGCGGCTCGCTCACCCGCGGCTTCGTCAACATTCATAACGCGGCGCTGCCCGGCAAGTCCGGATCGGTCGTGCTCAATGTGCCGGTGGACCCGTCTTCGAGCTATGCGGGAATCAGCGCGATGTTTGATCTGAACGGTACCTTCCCTATCGTTACTTCACTCATCGCTTCTTGCTCCCTATGACGAAGCACAGCTTAAACGACTGTCTGGTTTCCGGGGACCACTATACTTTGGCATTCATGCGTTTGCCCTGGTGTTACGTCCGCCGCTCTC
>DPSD01000672.1:5140-5329 GCA_003538495.1 Accumulibacter sp. | reverse complement strand
TGCCGCAACTGGCCGGCTCGCTGGTCAAGGACATGCGGATTGCGACAGCCGACGATTTCGCCTATACCGACCCGGTGGATGGCTCGCGCTCGGAGCGCCAGGGTATTCGCATTCTGCTCGACGACGGTTCACGGGTGGTCTTCCGACTGTCGGGAACGGGCACCGAAGGGGCCACGCTGCGCGTCTATC
>DPSD01000672.1:0-4849 GCA_003538495.1 Accumulibacter sp. | reverse complement strand
GGGGCCACGCTGCGCGTCTATCTGGAACGCTTCGTAGCCGACCCCGGTTGCCACGAAGTGCCTACGCAAGAGGCGCTGGCGCCGCTCATCGGCCTTGCCGAGGGCGTCGCGCAGATTGCTGCGCTGACCGGGAGAAAGGGCCCGGACGTGATCAGCTAGAACCTGGCGACGCCTGCTGGCGTCGTCAGAGGCTTTGAATCGAGCTTTACAGGGATAGGAAAATGGACAGGAAAACATTCCAATTGTCGCGCAAGGCGATTGCCTTGGTGCTTGCTGGCGGGCGCGGCAGCAGACTACATGAACTGACGGACCGCCGCGCCAAGCCGGCCGTTCATTTCGGAGGCAAGTTCCGGATCATCGATTTTGCGTTGTCGAACTGCGTCAATTCGCAACTCAGGCGCGTTGGCGTGGTGACCCAATACAAGTCGCACAGTCTCTTGCGCCACCTGCAGCGGGGCTGGAGCTTCCTGCACGGCGAGGTCAACGAGTTTGTCGACCTGCTGCCGGCCCAGCAAAGAATCGATGAGGAATCGTGGTATCGCGGTACCGCCGATGCCGTCTATCAGAACATAGACATTCTCGAGACCTATACGCCAGCGCCGGAATACGTCGTGATCCTGGCCGGTGACCACGTCTACAAGATGAATTACGGGGTGATGCTGGTTGACCACGTCGAGAGCGGCGCCGAGTGCACCGTCGCCTGTATCGAGGTGCCGCGCCAGGAGGCAAGCGGTTTCGGCATCGTCGCGGTCGATGAAAGCGGCGTGATCACCGATTTCATCGAGAAGCCTGCCGACCCGCCCGGGATGCCTGGCAAACCGGATATGGCCTTGTGCAGCATGGGTGTCTACGTTTTCAACGCCAAGTATCTGTATGCCGAACTGGCACGCGACATTGCCGACGAGAACTCCAATCATGATTTCGGCAAGGACATCATTCCGCATGCCGTAGCCAAGCGCTGTGCGGTAGCGCACTCGTTCTCGCGTAGCTGCGTGGTGGCGCCCGATGAGCCGGTCAGGGAACACTACTGGCGCGATGCCGGGACCATTGACGCCTATTGGGATTCCAACATCGATCTGACCGCCACGGTCCCGGCCTTGAACCTCTACGACAGCAACTGGCCGGTGTGGACCTATCAGCAGCAACTTCCCCCGGCCAAGTTCGTGCACAATCATCTCGACCGGCGCGGCACAGCCATCGAGTCGACGGTCTCTGGCGGCTGCATCGTCTCCGGCGAGGTCAACCGCTCGCTGCTGTTCTCCAGTTGCCGAATCCATTCTTACGCCCGGGTCAACCTGTCGGTCTTGCTCCCCGATACGGTGGTCGGTTCGCGAGCGCGCCTGAGCCGCTGCGTGGTAGACAGCGACTGCCAGATCCCCCCGGGTATGGTCGTCGGAGAGGATCCCGATGATGATGCCCGTCGCTTCCGGTATACCGAGAACGGCGTCACGCTGATTACCCGGAAAATGCTCGAGCGGCTCAGCTAGCGAGGCCTGAGAGAGCTGGCTGCGTGCGCATCCTGCACGTTGCTGCCGAGATCTATCCGCTGGTCAAGACCGGCGGTCTGGCCGATGTCGTCGCCGCCTTGCCCGCAGCGCTTGCCGCACGCGGCCTTGACGTGCGCATCCTGCTGCCGGGGATGCCCGCCATTCTCAATGGGGTACTCGATCTCAAGCGGGTGATTCGCTTCGGCCCGGCCTTTGGCGCGGCGGTCATCACGCTGCGGCTCGGTCGTCTGCCGGACAGTGGTCTGCTGGCCTACGTGATCGACGCGCCGTTTCTTTACCGGCGAGACGGCAATCCTTATCTTGGCCCGGACGGTTGCGACTGGAGCGACAATCACCGGCGCTTCGCTCTCCTTGGCTGGATCGCCGCGCACCTGGCCGCCGGCGAACTCGATCGGCACTGGCAGCCGGACGTCGTGCATGCCCATGATTGGCACGCTGGACTGGCTCCCGCCTACATCGCGCAGAATCCGGCGGGGACCACGGCGACGGTGTTCACCATTCACAACCTCTCTTTCCGTGGTCTGTTCCCGCTTGATCATCACAATGACCTCGGTCTGCAGATTTCCGGCGCGAATCAGAGTGGCGTCGAGTTTCACGGCCAGCTGTCGTTCATGAAGGCTGCTCTGGTGCATGCCAAGCGTGTCAACGCCGTCAGTCCGACCTATGCCCGCGAGATCTGTACCGCGGAGTTTGGCTGGGGACTGGACGGCGTACTCCGCGGTCGAGGCGGTGATCTGTCGGGCATTCTCAATGGCGTCGATTATTCGGTCTGGGACGCCAGCACCAATGCGGCGCTTCCCAGGAACTATAGTGCCGAACGTCTGCGGGGCAAGATGGTCTGCAAGCTCGGGCTGCAAAAGCAGCTCGGCTTTGCGCTGCGTGCCAGGACGCCGCTGTTCGCCATTGTCAGCCGATTGACTTCGCAAAAAGGCATGGATCTGGTACTCGCGTGCTTGCATGAACTGCGAGCAGAGGGCGGACAACTGGTCGTCATCGGCAGTGGCGAGGCAGAAATCGAGGCAGGCTTCAGGGCCGCGGCCGCGGCTCATCCTCATACCATATCGGTACATCTCGGCTATGATGAAGCACTGGCGCACCGCATCATCGCCGCTGCCGACGTTCTCCTGGTCCCTTCACGTTTCGAGCCTTGCGGCCTGACTCAGTTGTATGCCCTGCGCTACGGTACCCTGCCGCTGGTGCGGCGGGTTGGCGGCCTGGCGGATACCGTCACGGATGCCACGCCGGGCAACCTCAAGGACGGCACAGCCAACGGTTTCGTCTTTGACGAACCCAGCAGTCGTGCCTTGGCCGCTCGCCTCCGCGATGCCTGCGCACTCTACCACGATCCGGCGACGTGGCACCATTTGCAACGGCATGGCATGGCGCAGGATTTCTCCTGGGCCGATTCGGCCGCACGCTATGAGGCACTATACCGGAGTATCTGAACCATCTGCTGTCCAGGCACGGTGCCGTGCACCATGGCCATGCCCGTCGCTTCCAGAAACAAACTCCCACAGGAAAATCTCGTGTCCCTTGATCATTGCCTGATTCGACCCTTCGCCGGCCTGCGTCCGCGTCGCACAGACGCTGCTGCAGTCGCTGCGCCACCCTATGATGTCCTCTCCAGCGCAGAGGCCCGGCAGACCGTGATCGGCAAGCCGCTGTCCTTTCTGCATGTCTCCAGGGCGGAGATCGACCTGCCGCCAGAGGTCGATCCGCATGCGCCAGAAGTGTATGCCCAGTCAGCCGAAAACTTTCGGCGCATGATCGATGGCGGGGTGCTTTGCCGTGATCCGGGCGCCTGTTATTACGTCTATCGACTGGTCATGGGCAAGCACATTCAGACCGGACTGGTGGCCGCCGCGTCGGTCGCCGCCTACGATAGTAACCGCATCCGCAAGCACGAGTTTACCAGGCCCGACAAGGAAGATGACCGGGTACGCCAGATCGAGGCGCTGAATGCGCAGACCGGCCCGGTGCTGCTCGCCCACCCGGACAACGCGGAAGCCGAGCGCCTGCTCGCGCTCGCCACCGACAGCCCGCCGGTCACCGATTTGACCGCAGACGATGGCATCCGGCATATGCTGTGGGTCATCGATGACGCCGCGAGCATTGCACGAATCAGCGCGGTGTTTGGCGGCATGCCCAATCTCTACATTGCCGACGGTCATCATCGCTCGGCGGCTGCCGCGCGGGTTGCCGCGGCTCGGCGTGAGCAGAGCAATGCATCCGATAGTGCCGAGTTCTTTCTCTCCGTCATCTTTCCGGCTTCGCAAATGTTGATCATGGATTACAATCGGCTGGTGAAGGATCTCAACGGTCTGACCCAGGAAGCATTTCTGGTGGCGGTTGGCGAGCGCTATACCGTCCGCCTTTCCCCAGCGCCGGTCAGGCCGGAGCGCAGCGGCGTGTGCGGCATGTATCTTGGCAACTGCTGGTATCGGCTGGAAATCCGGCCCGGACGGATGCCGCTCTCCGACCCGGTGCGCCAGCTCGATGTCTCGGTGCTTGCCGAACAAATCCTCGGCCCGCTGCTCGGGATCACCGATCTGCGCCGAGACACACGCATCGACTTTGTCGGCGGCATGCGCGGCCTGTCCGAGCTCGAACGGCGAGTGAACAGCGGCGAAATGGCGGTGGCCTTTGCCATGTATCCGACACCGATGGCCGATCTGATGGCCGTTGCCGATGCTGGCCAGGTCATGCCGCCCAAGTCGACCTGGTTTGAACCCAAGCTCGCCGACGGACTGGTGTCGCACCTACTCGATCCGGCTTAGGCCATACCGGAACGAGGTGTGAAGCGTCAGCGACGCTGCATCAACAGCCGCAGGCAGCGCATCGCTGCTGACGCCTCATTCCTCAAAAGGCAGATATGGACCCTAGCAGTCCCAGATCCGGATTCCTGGAACGTCTTTCTTCGTTTCTCGTGCGCGAGCCGGAAGATCGCGAACAACTCATGCAGCTGCTGCATTCTGCGCACCAGCGCAAGCTCCTCGACGCTGATGCCCTGAGCATTACGGAAGGCGCCATTGCCGCTTCGGAAATGAGCGTGCGGGAAGTCATGGTGCCACGCCCGCTGATGGAGGTCGTCGATGTCAGTGATTCGCTTGCGGAAGTCATCAGCCAGGTCAACACCACCGCCCACTCGCGCTTTCCGGTCATCAACGGCAGCCGCGACAATGTGATCGGCATCCTGCTGGCCAAGGATCTGCTGCGTGTGCAGCGCGAAGACGATTTCAAGCTGCGCGACTGGGTACGTCCGGCAGTGTTCATCCCCGAATTCAAGCGCCTCGACGTCTTGTTGCGGGAATTTCGCGTATCGCGCAATCACATGGCGATCG
>DPSD01000671.1 GCA_003538495.1 Accumulibacter sp. | reverse complement strand
TCGGAAGGCCGTGCCCGGCCTGGAAAACGGGTTCAGCGGCGCTATACTTCCGGGGTCGGGCAGTGAACGCCACGCTTTGCCGAGCAAGGGATTCAGTCGATGAGATCGGGTGAGCGAAACATCTGGGTGTGGGCCGAGGCACTGGACCTTCTGCAGGGTTCGGAGCGGCTGCAGCGGCGGATTTTTGCCATCGAAACGTCGCATTCACCGCCGTGCTGGCAACCGGCTGTCGACCTCTTTCAGGACGGAGACGAAGTGACCCTGCTGGTCGCCTTGCCGGGAGTCGATTCGCGGCTGATTGAAGTGGAACTCGACGCCGCAGGCGTGCTGGTCGGTGGCGAGCGGCCAATGCCTTCGCCCTGTCACAGGGCGGCGATCCACCGCCTCGAGATCCCCTACGGGCGGTTCGAGCGTCGGATTACCCTGCCGCCAGGCCACTTCAGCCTGCACCAGCAGTTTCTGGAGAATGGCTGCCTGGTGCTGGTTCTGCGGCAGCTGGCCTGAGCACGCGCAAAATGTCCGCTGACACGACCACGCCTCAGCGCGATCGACCCGCAGCAAACAGCGCTGTCCTGGTGGTCCCTGCGGATGCACTGGTGATCGTGCCGATCCGCAACGTGGTGCTGTTCCCGCGCATGATCCTGCCGCTGACCATCAGTCGCGAGCCGTCCGTACTGGCGGCGCAGCACGCGGTGAAAACGGGACGACCGGTGGGAATCCTGCTGCAGCGCAACGCCGAGATCGAGATCCCGGGGCCTGATGATCTGTGCCAGCTCGGGACGGTTGCCAGCATCCTCCGCTACGTCACTCTGCCTGACGGCGCGCACGTCATCGTCTGCCAGGGCGAGCAGCGATTTCGCGTCGCCGGGTACCTGCCAGGCTACCCCTTCCCGGTGGCCACCATGGTCCGCATCGAAGAGCCCGAAGAAACGGACAGCGAGATCGAAGCACGATTGCTCCGCCTCAGGGAACGTGCCGTCGAAGTGCTGCAGTACCAGCCGCAGGTTTCGCCGGAGCTGCTGACCGCGGTCCGCAGCATCAGCCAGGCGGGGGCCCTGGCCGATCTGGTCGCCAGCGTCACCGAGATCAAGGCGGCCGACCAGCAGCGCGTCCTTGAGGCGGTGAACCTGGCGCCGCGCCTGGACATCGTGCTCGATTGCCTGCTTCAGCGCCTGGAAGTGCTGCGCCTGTCGCGCGAGATCGACGAGCGTACCAAGGCGAACATCGACCAGCGTCAGCGCGAGTACCTGCTGCGCGAGCAGTTGCGCTCGATTCAGAAGGAGCTTGGCGAGGGAGACGCCGGCAACGCCCGCGAAATCGAATCGCTGCGCAAGGCAATCGCCGAGGCACAAATGCCCGACGAGGTTGCCACCCAGGCGCACAAGGAGTTGCAGCGCCTGGAGCACCTGTCGGACGGTTCGGCCGAGTATTCGATGCTGCGCACGTATCTCGACTGGCTGGTCGAACTGCCGTGGAAGGAACCCGAAGCGGACCGCATCGAAATCGCCGCGGCAAGGAAGATCCTCGACGACGACCACTTCGGGCTCGATCAGGTCAAGAGGCGCATCGTCGAGTTTCTCGCGGTGCGCAAGCTGAAGCCGGGCGGGCACGGGCCAATCCTGTGTTTCGTCGGCCCGCCGGGAGTCGGCAAGACGTCCCTCGGCCAGTCGATCGCCAGGGCGCTCGGGCGAAAGTTCGTTCGCGCCTCGCTCGGTGGTGTGCACGACGAGGCCGAAATCCGCGGCCATCGGCGCACCTACATCGGCGCCCTTCCCGGCAACATCATCCAGGCCATCCGCAAGGCCGGTTCGAGGGGCTGTGTGATGATGCTCGACGAGATCGACAAGCTCGGCAGTGGCATCCAGGGCGACCCGTCGGCCGCGCTCCTGGAGGTGCTCGATCCCGAGCAGAACAACAGTTTTCGCGACAACTACCTGGCGCTGCCCTACGACCTGTCGCGAATGCTGTTCATCACCACCGCGAACGTCCTCGACAGCATTCCCGGACCGCTGCGCGACCGCATGGAGATCATCGAACTTCCCGGCTACACGCAAGAGGAGAAACTGGAGATCGCCCGGCGTTATCTCGTCGCACGCCAGATCGACCAGAATGGCCTCAAGGACGGACAGATCGACTTCGCCGATGCGGCGCTGCTGGCGATCATCCGCGATTACACCCGCGAAGCCGGTGTCCGTTCGCTGGAGAGGCAGATCGGCGCCGTCTGTCGCCGCGCGGCGGTGAACATCGCCGAAGGAACGATTCAGGCGATGCACGTCGAAGAGGGCGCGCTGGCCGGGATCCTCGGGCCGGTTCGCTACGACAATGAAGTCGCCCTGCGGACCGGACTGGCTGGCGTCGCGACCGGGCTGGCGTGGACGCCGGCCGGTGGCGACATCCTGTTCATCGAAGCGAGCCGCACCGCCGGCGACGGCCGGCTGATCCTTACCGGCCAGCTGGGCGAGGTGATGAAGGAGTCGGCGCAGGCCGCTCTGACGCTGGTCAAGACGCGGGCGGCGAGCCTCGGGATTGAGGTCGCCTGCTTCGCGAAGACCAACGTCCACGTGCATGTGCCGGCAGGGGCGATCCCCAAGGATGGGCCGAGCGCCGGCGTCGCGATGTTCGTCGCCATGGCCTCGTTGTTCACCGACCTGCCGGTACGCAACGACACGGCGATGACTGGCGAGATCAGCCTGCGGGGACTGGTGCTGCCGGTCGGCGGCATCAAGGACAAGGTGCTCGCAGCGATGCGCGCCGGCATCGCGCGGGTGCTGTTGCCGGCCAGAAACCGGCGGGACCTCGAAGAAGTGCCAACGCAGGCGAAGGAGCGACTCGAGTTCGTTTTTCTGGAGAACGTGGACGACGCCGTGCGCAATGCGATGCCGGAACGAGCGCTGCCGAAGGCCGCGGGGGCCTTGCCCGGCGAGCCGCCGGATCGCTGAGTGCAGGCTCACGATGGCAGCGGCGGCGGGGGCGGGGGGGGCGAGGGGGGGGGGGGTGGCGGGCGGGGG
>DPSD01000342.1 GCA_003538495.1 Accumulibacter sp. | reverse complement strand
GCTTCGAGCATCGCCCGGATTTCCATGTACTCGTCGATCTCGGCGGCCGACAGCGAGGCAACGACGGCGCCACGGTTGCGCAGGAAGGTCACCAGACCCTTGGCTTCAAGGTGCTTGAGCGCTTCGCGAACGGGAATCTTGCTGACGTGGAAGTGGCTGGCAATCTCGTCCTGCCGGAGCAGTTCGCCGGCCGGCAGCAGGCCGTCGACAATTGCTTTCTTGAGCGTCTGGGCCACATGATCAGACGCGCTGAGGCGCGGCATCTTCTGGGCAGAGATCAGTTCAAGAACCGTCGACATGGGCGATGCTGGGGGCTCCGGAAATCGTATACGATATAAGCTTCAGGCGGCGACCTTACCGCGTGAACCCGGTGATGGCAAGCTGCAGTGCACCAATGGCCATCCAGCCCGGCCTGCTGCCGGCGCACCTCCGCTGCGAAAGCGACGAGGTCGATGGCACGCGCGGCGAGGCCACCGGCGATGTCGCTCTGTCGGACCGGCCGGGCCCGAGCAGCAGGCGTTAGTCGATCTGCAGCTGTTCCAGGTCAAGAAGCAGGAAACGGGCAATGCGTCCGAATTTCCTGCTGCCGTCGTCGCTGACGATGACGATCCGTTGCCGGCCATCGATCATCGCCGAGCTGACCCCTTCGGCGTGCTCGAAACCCGACAGACCGTCGACCGTGACGCGGCGCGCCGGATCGCTGTCGTTGCCGCTCCAGAACCACAAGTCGAACTGTACCTGTGCGCGCGCCACCGGCCCACCGACGACCAGGTAGCCGGCGAGCGCCGGAACCCAGGCCATCCCGCGAATCCCGTTGCCGCGCAGATCCAGCGTAGTGAGCGTGGCGGCGATCCGCGCTTCCTCGCCCGCTTCGAACAGCGCTTGCGGGTTTTCGATGCTGGCGATGATCGCCCGCCGATCAAGCAGCGGGCTACGGAATCCGATCAGCAGCCGGCTCTGGTCGGGACTCATCGCCAGGCCTTCGATATTCAGTCCGCCCTCGTTTTTCACGTCCCTGATCTCGGCGGCGGCGGCGAACAGCGGGTGCGCGGCGATCAGCGCATGCTTCAGGCCGGTGGCGACCATCGGTTCGACGACGCGGTCGCCTTCGATGCGAAAGCGCAGCAGCTTTTCCCGATCCGCATTCTCCTGGCCGGCGCTGTTGCGCGAGTGCGAACTGATCGCGTAGACGTATCCCGCACGGTCGACGGTGACTCCTTCGAGGTCGTCGATCTGCCAGAATTCATCCGCTGCGTACGGTGGCCCGTTCGGGATCAGGGCGGTGCAGTCGACGCAGCCGTCGGCAGCGATTCGGAGCACGCTGAGCGCCTGCCGGGGGTCGTCCTCGACGACGATGAAACGCCCGTCGGGGAGCTGCTGAATGCCCGACGGTTCATAAACACCGCTCAGGGTCTGGAAGACGGGGGAGTGGTCAACAGCCAAGTGGGTTGCCTCGGGTCGGAAGGAAGCCGCGGGAAGCGGGTGCCGCGGTGGCAGTATCGCCGCGTCTGGCGCAGGCAGTCAATCGACGACAGCCGAGCTTTCGCTGACCGGGCCTCCCTGCGCCGGGAGCACGGCGGTCATGGCGCGTCGTTCAGCCGCCAGTCGTAGTCGAGGAATTCGAGCCGGTAGTCGCCGCTGCGCACGCGCGCACGCGCGCCCGGCGTATCGGCGAGCTGCTCGGCGTAGCGCGCGAAGGTCGCGGCGAGCGAGTCGAATCCGGCGTGGCCCTGCGCGAAATCCTTGCCATACCAGTCGAAAATCTTCGAGACCTGCAGCTTGCCGTTGGCGCTGTCGAAGCGGTTCCGGCTGCGGTCAGCGAAGAAGCGGCGCATCGCGTCGTCGAGTTGAGCGTCGAGACGCTCGCCGGTGAAGGCCTCGTTGCGCAGCATCGGACAGCCGACTGAAGCGCAGACCAGCGCGACGTGGATGCGCGGGTCGTCGAAGGCGCCCGGGGCGCGGACCAGACCGTGTTCGACGTCGTCGAGCGAGCGCTGCTCGCCGAGCAGGGTGAAGAAAGTCTTCTTCCACGGCGACTGGAAGACGCTGCCGAGATCCTTGATCGACTTCAGGTCCGGGTATTTGCCGAGCACCAGTTCGACCGTGAACGCGTTGTAGGCATTGATCAGGAAAGCCAGGCGGAGCGATCTGCTCCAGCTCGCATAATCGGCCTCGGTGACCGCCGAAAGGCTCGCCAGGTAGGCGGCGAGCAGAGCCCGATCCACCTGCATGCCGGTGTAGCGTACTTGCGACGCGTTGCCGCCGTCGAGGACCCGCACGTGTTTCGCGAGCAGCGCGTCCCAGGCCGCGTGGCGATGGTCGAAGGCGTTGGCCGCCGTGGCTGTTGCGGGCGCCACGGGGACCATGGCAGTGCCAAGCATCAGCAGCAGCACCAGAAGCAGCCGGCGCATCAGCCTTCCCTAGCCGCGGCGCCAGGCGTGGAAGCGGCCGACCCACGCCAGCAGCCGCTGCGGGGCGTGCGCTTTCTTCCAGTTGCCGGCGACGTATTTATTGGCTTCGGCGAGCGTCGGGTAGATGTGGATGGTGCCGAGGATCTTGTTCAGGCCGATGCCGTGGCGCATCGCCAGTACGTACTCGGCGATCAGGTCGCCGCCATGTTCGCCGACGATGGTGACGCCCAGGATGCGGTCCTTTCCCGGGACGGTGAGGACCTTGATGAAGCCGTGCGCTTCGCCGTCGGCGATCGCCCGGTCGAGGTCGTCGAGGCCGTACACCGTCACTTCGTAGGGGATCTTGCGCTCACGCGCCTCGGTTTCGTTGATCCCGACGCGCGCCACCTCGGGTTCGACAAAGGTCGACCAGGGGATCACCGAGTAGTCGGCGCGGAACTTGCGGAAGGGGTCGAAGAGCGCGTTGACCGCCGCGTACCACGCCTGATGCGCCGCGGTGTGGGTGAACTGGAAGGGTCCGGCGACGTCGCCGGCGGCGTAGATGTTGGGGTAGGTGGTCTGCAGGAACTCGTTGGTGGCCACCGTTCGCTTGGCCGCGATGCCCAGTTCTTCGAGGCCGTAGCCGCTCAGATTGGCGACCCGGCCAACCGCCACCAGCAGCGCGTCGAAGGGGATTCGCACCTCCTGGCCCTGGTGTTCAGCGATCAGGATCTTCTCGCCGTGGTCTACGACGAAGGCTTTGGCGTGGTGATTGAGCAGCACCGCGATGCCTTCGGCGCGGAAACGCTGGACGACCAGTTCGGAAACCTCGGGATCCTCGCGGACCATGATCCGCGGCCCCTGCTGCACCTGCGTCACCTGCGCGCCGAAGCGCGCGAAAGCCTGCGTCAGCTCGCAACCGATCGGGCCGCCACCAAGGACCAGCAGCCGCCTGGGCAGTTCGCGCAGGTTCCAGACGGTGTCGGAGGTCAGATAGCCGACTTCGGCCAGACCCGGCAGCGGCGGCACGAAGGGGCGGCCGCCGGTGGCGATGACGATGCTGCGGGTGCGCAGCCGCACGCTTTCACCGCCGTTGAGAACGATCTCGACCTCCCACGGCGAGACGATTTTCGCGCTGCCTTCGATCACCTCGACTCCCAGGCCGGTGTAGCGCTCGATCGAATCGTGCGGCTCGACGGTCTTGATGATCCGCTGCACGCGCTCCATCACTTCGGCGAAGTCGAACTCGGCTTTGGCGTCGCGGATGCCGAACTCCTGCGAGCGCTGGATGTGCGAGAGCAGCTTGGCCGAGCGGATCAGCGCCTTGGAGGGAACGCAGCCGGTATTCAGGCAGTCGCCGCCGAGTTTGTGCTTTTCGACCAGCGTCACCTTGGCCTTCACCGCCGCGGCGATATACGCGGTGACCAGTCCGGCCGAACCGGCACCGATGACCACCATGTTGCGATCGAAGCGTGCGGGTTTCTGCCAGCGCGCGTAGACTTTCCTGGCGGCCAGCGCGTCGACGACCTTCTTGGCGATCAGCGGAAAGATCCCGAGCAGGACGAAAGAGCCGAGCAGGCCGGGCGAGAGGATCCCGGCCAGCGAATCGATTTTCGCCAGCTGCGTGCCGGCGTTCACATACACCAGCGTGCCGGCCAGCATGCCGAGCTGGCTGACCCAGTAGAAGGTCCGCGTCTTGAGTGGCGTCAGCCCCATCAGCAGGTTGATCACGAAGAACGGGAAGACCGGCACCAGGCGCAGGGTGAACAAGTACCAGCCGCCTTCCTTGTCGACACCGGCATTGATCGCCCGCAGGCGGTCGCCGAAGCGCTTCTGCACCCAGTCGCGGAGCAGGAAGCGCG
>DPSD01000343.1 GCA_003538495.1 Accumulibacter sp. | reverse complement strand
CCGGCTCGAACTCGACCTCGCGGTCGATGCCTTGCACGCTGGCGAAGCCGAGCCAGGGTGCTTGAGCTTTTTCGTGCCGCTCAACCGCTATCGCCCGGCGCGCTCGGGCGAAGCACTGCCGACGCCGATGGAATGGCTGGCGCAGGAATGGGCGCGGCGCTACCCGAAGCTGCCGGCTTTCGACGAAGTGCTGCACGCGGGGCGCTTCATCCTCCTGCTCGACGCCGTCAATGAGCTTCCGCATAGCGATGAGGCCGACTACCGCGAGCGCATCCACTGCTGGCGCGACTTTGTCGCCGAGCTGCCGGCCGGCACACGCGTGCTGTTCTCGTGCCGCAGCCTCGATTACAGCGCCTCGCTATCGACTCCCAAGCTGTCGGTGCCGCACGTGCGCATCGAGCGGCTCAGCGACCACCAGGTCGAAAAATTCCTGACCCTCCACGATTCCAAGCACGGACCCGCACTTTGGCGGCAACTGCGCGGTACGCCGCAGCTCGACCTCTTCCGCTCGCTCTTTTTCCTCAAGCTGCTGCTCGCCCAGGCCGGCGAAGGCGGGCCGGCCTTGTCGGGCAGGGCGGCGCTGTTCAGCGGTTTCGTCCGGCAGGCGCTGCAGCGCGAGATCGCATCCGGCAATCCGCTCTTCCGTCCCGGCGCGCTGCTCGGCAGGCGCGACCACGAACGCATCATCCGCTGCCAATGGCGCAACGCCATCGACCTGCCAGTACGCGGGCCGCTGCTGCCGGCCTTGTGCCAGCTCGCCTTCGCGCTGCAGGCGCGGCGTGTGCCCGGTGAAGTGTCGCGGGTGCGCGTGCCGTACGACGACGCACTCGAATTGCTGCGCGCACAGCCCGGCGACGACCTGCTGCACGCCGGCGTCGCGCTGCAGGTTCTCGAAGTACAGTGGGACGATGTGCTCTACGTCCATCAACTGCTGCAAGAGTATTTTGCCGCGCGGGTGCTGGCCGGCAAACCGCAGCCCAAACTCGTGGCCAGCGCCTGGCGCACCGATGAGATTTCACCGACCCTGGCCGAGGTGCTGGCCAGCCTCGCCGATTCCGATCCGCTGCCCGAAGTGCCGACGACCGGCTGGGAGGAAACCTTCGTTCTGGCTGCCGCCATGACACCGGCGCCGGAGGCTTTCGTCACCGCCTTGATGGCGGTGAACCTGCCGCTCGCCGGTCGCTGTGCGGCACAGCCCGACGTCGTCGTCTCGGACACACTGCGGCGGCGGCTGCAGCAGGCGCTGGTCGTGCGCACTCGCGATCCCGCCGTCGACCTGCGTGCGCGCATCGCCGCCGCCCGTGCCCTCGGCGGACTCGGCGACCCGCGCTTCGCATGGCACTCCGGTCCACACGGCGAGTTCCTGTTGCCGCCGCTGGTAACTGTCGACGGCGGAAGCTACTCGATCGGCAGCGCTGAAGAGTTGACGGCGCACCAGGTGCAGCTCAGTCCTTTCGCGATTGGTCAGTTCCCGGTGAGCAACGCCGAATGGAGCGGTTTCATCGACGCTGGCGGCTATGAGGACGAGCGCTGGTGGCCGAGCAAAGCGGCGCAGCGCTGGCGGCGCGGCGAGGGGGCGACGGAAGCAGAGAAGCAGCAGCAGCGCGAATTCAGGCAGTGGCTGCGTGACAATCCGAAGCGTATCGAACAACTGCTCAGAGAGGAGCGGATCAGCTCGAAGCATGCGAAGGAATGGGAGACGATACGGCAGATGTCCGACAGCGAATTTGACGCCTTGCTCGATGACTGGTACCCCTCCGGTCGGCAAACACAGCCTGCGTACTGGAATGACCCGGCGTACAATGACCCCAGTCAGCCGGTGGTCGGTATCTGCTGCTACGAAGCCCTTGCTTACTGCGCGTGGCTGTCGGCGCAAACCGGGCAGAGCTGGCGACTGCCGAGCGAAGACGAATGGGAAGCCGCTGCGCGCGGGCCTGAGCACAGGCGCTATGCGTGGGGCGAAGTCTTTGACGCGACGCGCTGCAACACTTTCGAGAGTCATGTGCGCGGCACGACACCGATTGGTGTCTTTCCGGGAGGTGATACGCCGGACGGGCTGGTCGACATGTGCGGCAATGTCTGGGAATGGACCAGCAGTCCCTATTTGCCCTACTCTTATTCACCCAATGGACACCGCAAGGATCCCGAACAAGCCGAGGTCCGGCGCGTGCTGCGCGGCGGCTCCTGGTATTACGGTCGCGGCTTCGCGCGCTGTACCTACCGCCTCGGCTTCCTCCCTGGCTACCGCAGCGGCTACCTGGGTTTGCGCCTGGTGTGTCTCTCTCCCGGCGTGCAGACCTCCTGAAAACCCGACCGGCGAGGGTTTTCGCCCTTGATACGGATGTAAAATTTTATATGCCATGACAAAGTCGTTAACTGATGTTCCAAGTATCTTTTTTCGCAAGTTTTTTTCCTGGAGTCGCGTCTTTCGAAGAAAGCCTTCTCGCGAACCGGCTTCCTCAGTTTTCCCCGCCTGATCGCCTGCCTGCTCGGTGGATATCCGTCGAAAGTGCAGTCGGAACTCGACGCGTTCTTCGCCAATCGGGCGAACCGCGCCGACCTGCTGCGAGAAGTCTCCGC
>DPSD01000009.1 GCA_003538495.1 Accumulibacter sp. | reverse complement strand
CGGCGATCACCATCCCGGGGTCCAGGCCCATGGCCTTGAACTTGGCCGCCAGCAGCTTGGTCTTGGGCGCGTCGACACTGATCGAGTCGACGACCGCCAGGCGGCCGTCGCGCGCCAGCTGCGAGAGGATGGAGGCCATGCCCGCGCGGTACATCTTCTTGTTGACCTTGTGCGAGAAGTTCTCGTCCGGCCGGTTCGGGAAGATGCGACCACCGCCGCGCCACAGCGGCGAGCTCGTCATGCCCGCACGGGCGCGACCGGTTCCCTTCTGGCGGAACGGCTTCTTGGTCGAGTGCTTGACCTCACCGCGGTCGAGCTGGGCCCGGGTGCCCTGCCGGGCGTTGGCCTGGTAGGCGACCACGACCTGGTGCACCAGCGCTTCGTTGTAGTCACGCGCGAACACGGTGTCGGGCGCGTCGACCTTCTCCGTCGCCTGACCTTGTTCGTTGAGGAGCTCGAGTTGCATCGCTTAGGCTCCCTTGCTCTTTGCCTTGACGGCGGGGCGTACGACCACGTGGCCGTTGCGGGAACCGGGCACGGCGCCGCGCACCAGCAGAAGCTGCCGCCCCTCGTCGACCCGGACGATGTCGAGGTTCTGGGTCGTCACGGTGACGTCGCCCATGTGGCCGGTCATCTTCTTGCCCGGGAATACGCGGCCCGAATCCTGCGCCATGGAGATCGACCCCGGCACGTTGTGCGAGCGGCTGTTGCCGTGCGAGGCGCGCTGGGAGCCGAAGTTGTGCCGCTTGATCGTGCCGGCAAAGCCCTTGCCGATCGAGGTCCCCTGGACATCGACCTTCTGGCCGGTGGCGAACAGCCCCACGGGCAGCTTGGCACCGGCCGGGTACTGGGCGGCCACCTCGGCGCTGACGCGAAACTCCCTGAGGAGTTCACCGGCCTCGACGCCCGCCTTGGCCAGGTGGCCGGCCTCGGGCTTGTTGACGCGCGAGGCCTTGCGCTTGCCGTAGGCCACCTGAAGGGCGGTGTAGCCGTCGGAGTCGACGGTCTTGACCTGGGTGACGCGGTTGTCGGCGACGTCGATCACCGTCACGGGAACGGCGTCGCCGTCATCCGTGAAGATGCGCATCATGCCGACCTTGCGGCCCAGCAATCCGAGGCTTTCGCTCAGACTCATGCTGCTTCTCCAGCGCCACCCCTGCCGGGGCTCGCGGCGCCTGTTTGTTCACGATCCCGACATCGATTGGCCGGGGCGGGGGCCGGTGCCGGCCGCTCCATCATCACGCCTCGGCAATGCGAGGCCGGTGACTGAGCGGCAGGCCGGAGGCCCATGACATGCCTGGGGGTTTCGCTGCGACGCGTCTGCGCCGCCGCTTGCCGCCAGGAACCCCTGGCGGACCAGGGAAAGCCTGCGAGTATAACCCATGCTCCGGGGCCCAGGGGAGCCCCGGTGGAAAGGGTCAGATCACTGCAGCTTGATCTCGACGTCCACGCCAGCGGGAAGGTCGAGCTTCATCAGCGCGTCGACGGTCTTGTCGGTCGGGTCGACGATGTCCATCAGGCGCTGGTGCGTGCGGATCTCGAACTGGTCGCGGCTGGTCTTGTTGACGTGTGGCGAGCGCAGGATGTCGAAGCGCTGCATGCGCGTCGGCAGGGGCACCGGACCCTTGACGATGGCGCCGGTGCGCTTGGCGGTCTCGACGATCTCTGCCGCCGACTGGTCGATCAGCTTGTAGTCGAATGCCTTCAGGCGGATGCGGATCTTTTGCTTGGTCGACATGGCCGATCCTTATTCGATGATCTTGGCCACGACGCCGGCACCGACGGTGCGGCCGCCCTCGCGGATCGCGAAGCGCAGGCCTTCCTCCATCGCGATCGGCGCGATCAGCTTGACCGTGATGCTCACGTTGTCGCCCGGCATCACCATCTCCTTGTCCTTGGGCAACTCCACCGCCCCCGTCACGTCGGTCGTGCGGAAGTAGAACTGCGGCCGGTAGTTGTTGAAGAACGGCGTGTGGCGGCCGCCTTCTTCCTTGGACAGCACGTAGATCTCGGCCGTGAAGTGGGTGTGCGGCTTGACGCTGCCGGGCTTGCACAGCACCTGGCCGCGCTCGACGTCTTCGCGCTTGGTGCCGCGCAGCAGGATGCCCACGTTGTCACCGGCCTGGCCCTGGTCGAGCAGCTTCCTGAACATCTCGACACCGGTGCAGGTGGTCTTCTGCGTCGCGCGGATGCCGACGATCTCGATCTCCTCGCCGACCTTGATCACACCACGCTCGACCCGCCCGGTCACCACCGTGCCGCGCCCGGAGATCGAGAACACGTCTTCCACCGGCATCAGGAACGTGCCGTCGATCGCTCGCTCGGGCGTGGGGATGTAGCTGTCCAGCGCATCGGCCAGCCTCATGATCGCCTGCTCGCCCAGCTCGCCCTTGTCGCCTTCCATCGCCAGCTTGGCCGAGCCCTTGATGATGGGCGTGTCGTCGCCAGGGAACTCGTACTTGCTCAGCAGCTCGCGAACCTCCATCTCCACCAGCTCCAGCAGCTCGGCGTCGTCGACCATGTCGCACTTGTTGAGGAACACGATGATGTAGGGCA
>DPSD01000061.1:4569-7283 GCA_003538495.1 Accumulibacter sp. | reverse complement strand
ATGGCCGGGCGCCAACTTCGAATGCGCATGGTGACCATCGAGCCTGGCGGCGTCTTCGGCCCGCTTCACGACCATAAGGACCGGCCTGGCACCGTCTACATCCTGCAAGGAACGATCACGGACCATCGGAATGGCGTCGCGACGGACTATGGGCCGGGCGTGGGCTGGCCCGAGGACAGGAACACCCTGCACTGGCTTGAGAACAGGGGAGCGATTCCGGCGGTGGAGATCTCGGTCGATATCGTGAGACAAGAGTAAGCTCAGGCCCAACACCCGATACGGTCGGGCCTATCAAGTGTTATGACTATGACCCCATTATTTCCAGCCTGGCCGCCGTTTTCTGCCTTCTTGCTTGCGAGCCTAGTGCTCGCCGTAACGCCTGGCCCTGGCGTGCTTTACATCGTTACGCGCAGTCTCGTCCAAGGCCGCCGCTCGGGGTTGGTTTCAGTTGCGGGCGTCGCGCTTGGCAACCTTGGCAACGCACTCGCCGCATCAGTCGGCCTCGCGGCTTTGTTTGCGGTTTCCTCGGTGGCCTTTACGGTCATCAAGTACGCTGGCGCCCTCTATCTTATTTACCTTGGCGTGCAGATGTTGCGTGCCTCGCAGGCCGAGATACCAGCTGCCGTGCCTCAAACGACATCCCTTCGTCGTATCTTCCGCGATGGTTTCCTTGTTGCCCTGCTCAACCCCAAGACCACAATATTCTTTGCTGCGTTTCTACCGCAGTTCCTGAGCCCGGAGGCCCGGCCCGCGTTTCAAGGCATGGCGCTCGGCTCGCTCTTCGTTGCAATCGCAGCGGTCACCGACAGCGCCTACGCTTTGGCCGCGGGTGCAGCTGCGCCAGTGTTGCGCAGCCGCGTTGCTGGCCGCGTCGGTCGGCGTCTCGGCGGCGGAGTGTTCATCGGTCTTGGCGTCTTCACGGCGCTGGCGGGGTCGCGCGGTACCAAATAGGTTTGACCCATCATTCCTCCAGACCTGCGTGAAAAGCGCGCAGGCCAGTGAGTTCAAGCGTTGGTCGATAGGGAAAGAGGTAACAGGAAATCCATGAACCCGATGTTCGTCATCAGGTGGGAGACAGACGCTGACGTTGGAGCGATCAGGGATGTCACCCTCTCAGCATTCGAGACCCTGGCGATCAGCAACCATACGGAACAGTTCATCGTCGAGGCACTGCGCGCCGCCAGCGCACTCACGGTATCGCTCGTCGCGGAGGTGGATGGCCAGGTGGTCGGGCACATTGCCTTCTCGCCCGTGACCATGTCGGACGGCACCCGGAACTGGTATGGCCTCGGGCCGGTTTCGGTGTTGCCGGCGTACCAGCGGCAGGGCATTGGCAAGGCGCTGATACGGGAAGGGCTGTCGCAGCTGAAGGATATCAACGCCCAAGGATGCTGTCTCGTGGGACATCCGGATTACTACAGGCAATTCGGATTTATGAACGTGCCGGGGCTCGGGGTCGAGGGCGTGCCGCCGGAGGTCTTCTTCGCGCTGTCTTTCGATGGGCACATGCCGCAAGGCACCGTCGCTTTCCACGAAGCATTCAGAGCAGATGGTCGACAGGATGGAGCGGGCGACGCTTTGCAGCGTGCCTGACCTCCACACGTTCCAGATCCGCCAAGGGCTATGTTCGGCCCGTCATGGCAGTGAGCTTCACTGCCATCCGCTCGGCCATTGCAGGCATTCCGGGCCTCAGCCGCCCGCGCGTAGGATCGCCTCGGGCACCCAGCCCAATACGAAATACAGCACCCAGAAGCCCAGCACGTAGGCCGCCGCCACGTGCCAGCCTTCGCGGATCCAGCGGCCGGTGTCCTTGGCTTCCTCGAATTCGTTGGTGATGGCGACGCCGGCCGAGGAGCCGAACCAGATCATCGAGCCGCCGAAGCCGACCGCGAAGGCGAGCATGCCCCAGTCGTAGCCGCCCTGGTCGAGCGCCAGCTTGGTGAGCGGGATGTTGTCGAACACGGCCGAGACGAAGCCCAGGCCAAAGGCGGTATGCACCGAGGCGGCAGGTAGCTCGCTCACCGGCATCATGCTGGCGGCGGTGACGAGGAAGATCAGGAACAGGCTGCCCTTGAGCGCATGGCGCGCCTCGCGCCAGGGCGCCGGGCGGATCAAGGCACCGAGCAGGATGGCCGCCCAGACGCCGACTGCGGGAAGCCCGAGGATCACGTTGGCCGCGATGGCGCCGCCGATGATGAGCCCGACCACGCCCAGCCGCATCCAGTCGACCTGGTGGTCGCGCGGCCAGTCCTTGCGGATGGGCTGGTAGGCATGCTGCTTGTGGGCGGCGACGAAGGCCGAAAAGGCGACGGCGACGGTCGAGGCGATGAAGGCGTCGGCCACGTGCAGCGCCGGTACGCCGGCGATCCACATCATGGTGGTGGTGGTGTCGCCCACCACCGAGCCTGCACCGCCGGCGTTGGAGGCGGCGACGATGGCGGCGAGGTAGCCCACCATGACGCGGCCCTGGAAGACGCGGCGCGCGACCACGCCGCCGATCATGGCCGCGGCGATGTTGTCGAGGAAGCTGGAGATCACCGCCACCAGCACCAGCAGCAGGAAGCCGCCGCGCCAGTCGTCGGGCAGCCAGTGCGGCAGCAGGTCGGGGACGTGCGACTCCTCGAACACCTTGGCGAGGATGGCGAAGCCGAGCAGCAGGCCCAGCAGGTTGAGCAGCAGCGGCGCTTCGTGCCCGAGGTGGGGCAGCAGCGGGT
>DPSD01000061.1:0-4288 GCA_003538495.1 Accumulibacter sp. | reverse complement strand
CGGGTAGCCCAGCTCCGTGACCTTGTAGAGCGCGATGACCACGAGCCCCGTCAGGGCGATCTCGAAGTTGCGCTGGTGCATGAGGGCCACGCCCAGCAGGGTCAGGGCGAAGAAGAAGAACTCGACGGGAAAAGGCAGCATGGCGGGATGGTCGTTTATTGGAAAGGCGGGGCACCAAGACTCCGCGCTGCGATTCTATGCGCTGTAGGGCGTGCGCACCCAGTCCGTCAGCAGTTTGATCTCCTGCTCCCGCAGATACTGGTAGCCCGCGTCGAGGTCGCCGACCAGCGTGGCGGCAAGATCGCGCGGGCTCAGGCCGCCCGCCACCAGATGGAAATACCAGGCGCCCACGTAGCCGGCGGCGCGGTCGAACGCCTGCAGCTGGTTGGACGCCTCCGGCCCCTGCAGCTGGACGTTCCAATGGAAGGGCTTGAGTGCCCGGGCATCCAGCGAGACCGGCGAGGCGGACAACACCGGGTTGCGATAGCGATCCTGGTGTTCGCGCAGGCCGATGATCCAGTGGTCGCAGAAAAGATCCTTGCCGGGGTTCTGGCTGGCTGCCCACTCGGCAAGGAAACGCGCCATCGGATGGATTTGCCCGACCGGTGCCGGCAGCCGCACGACGGCATGGCGCATGTCGGTCAGGCGGCGGAAACGGTAGTGCGGCGGCGCCACGGGGTGGGCTTCCAGCTTGGCGGGATGGAGCGGGTCGACCAGTTCCTGCAGGTCGGCGGGCGGATCGTCGTCGGGGAACAGTTTCCGATCCAGTACTTCATGCAGTTCCTCGATTTCCAGTTGCACGAAGTCCGCGGGCGCGAGGCCGTAGGGCGCGACGAAATAATGCGTGCGGCCGCTGTGGCGGGTGGCGAACAGGGTGTCGTCGCGATGCCGTTCGATGAGGCTCTCCATGTCGCCCTCGCAGTCGGCCAGCTCGGCTTCGGCCCAGGCTTCCAGGTTGTCCGTGACGCGTTCGCCATTGCCGCGTACGACGCCGCCCGGGCGGTACCAGCCGCCGCGGGTGAGTGCGAAGCGGAAAGACTGGCCGGACAGCGCGCGTCCGGCCTTGTCCAGCAGTCCGCTGTGGTGCGGGCGCGGCGGCGTGGCCTCGAGTTCGGTGACCAGCTGCTGCAGGGCGTGCTCGTCGAGGGGGCAACCGTTCATGTCGTGTCCTTGGTCCGTGTTTCGTCGAGACGCGCGCATACCTGTTCGCGCACGTCCTTGTCTTCGTCGTCGATGCAGGCGCGGATGGCGTCGAGGGAGGCCCGTTCGACCGCGCCCAGCCGCACGCGCCAGTCCGGATCCGCGAGCATGCGCGCCGCGTCCTCGGGCAGCATGCGCGCCGCCGCGATGGCGCGTACCTCGGGGTCTTCGTCGTGCGCCATCCGCGACAGGACGAACGACGGCAGGCGGCGCGCCACTTCCTTGCGCACTTCCCGGTCCTCGTCCTTTACCAGCCGCGACAGGCTGCCGTGCGGGATGCGCTGCGCCACATGCTGGCGCACCAGGTAGTCGGGGTCGTCGAGCATCACGTAGAGCCGGGTGGGCGGCAGGCGGCTGGCCACCGTGATGCGCACTTCGCGGTCATGGTCGCCGATGAAGGCCGCCAGCTCGTCCGGCGGCAGCCGGGTGACCACGGCGCGGCGCACCGCCTCGTCGGTGTCGTGGGCGAGCGTGCGCACGGCGTCGACCGGGGCGTAGCGCACGGCGATCGCGCGGCGCTCCCAGAACGCATCCTGCAGGCAGTCCACGGCGAACTCCGGATTCATGCGCAGGAAGCGCTCGATCTGCCGCCCGCTGTGGGCGATCAGGCAGCGGTCGCCCGGCTCGCAGCGCCCGGCTGCGTGCACGGTGTCGCGATGCGAACAGGCCGTGCAATCCGCGCGCGGCGTTTCGGTCTTGCTCAGGAAGGGAAAGCGGTTGGTTCCAGGCACCTTGGTTTCATCGTGTGCGCCCCGGGCGGGACATTCAGATGACATTTCGCAAGGGGCGTGCCAGATGCGGGAAATCCGCATGGCCTTGATTTGGCGGGCAAACTTCCGGGTCACCGTCCATCGCGGTGCCGATGACGACAAGCCCGGCCCGGCGCTTGTCGCAAATCCTACAAGCGCCGGGGGGCGGCTCGGTGATCAGGCCGCGCGTGCGAGATGCGCCGTCAGCGCCGCATCCATGGTCGCCATGTGGAGGTCGAACCACGGCGCCAGCCCCTCCTTCACGTAGGCACGCGCCAGCGCGACGCGTCCGTGCTTCTTGAGCGACAGGTTGAGCTGCACCAGTTCGCCCAGCACGCGGTGATGTTCGCCCTCATGCTCGGCGATGCCGGGATAGCGGCTGGCGCGCATCAGCCCGCCCTCCTCGGCGATATGCAGCCGCATCAGGGCCAGCAGCGCCGCAAAGCGCGAGGCAAACGCCGCGCTGTCGGCCTGAATCAGGCCTTCGATCAGCTCGGCCAGCGCCTGGTGCGTTGCGTCCACGTCGCCCGGCTCCGGCGAAGGCATGCGTGCTTGCGCGGGTTCGTCATACAGGACGGTCAGCATCATGCCGCCTCGGCGCGGCCGGTGCCGCCGCTCTGCCAGGTCTGGGCCACCGCCAGGAAATCGGCCACGTCGGCGTCGATCCATTCGAATCCGCGTTTGGCCAGAAAGCGCTTTTCCTTGTCGGTGGCGTTCGGGATGAGCGCCCAGCCGGTGGGCTGGCCGGCGCCGAAGGCGATATCGCTCATCACCATGCGTTCGGTGTCGCGCGTCAGGCGCAGCCCGAGCAGCAGGTACTGGCGGCCCTGGCGCATGCGCTTGACGAAGGAGGGAATCGCAAAGCCGCCCATCAGCTCGGTGACGTAGTCGACGAAGTCGGCGTCGGAGGCGATGTAGTCCGACTCCGGCAGCGGCGTGCCCAGCGGCTTGAACAGCACCGGCAGGCTGGTGTTGACGGCTTCCTGTTCGATCGGCGTGTAGGTCGTGCCGTCGTACTGGTAGAGGCGGAAGCGGTAGGCCGTGCCGGCGATGCGCGCCACGCCGACGATGAGAATGTGCGGCTTGTCGGCATACGCCTTCTGCAGCAGCGTGTCGCGGTTGCTGTCGACCACGTAGGGCAGGTTCTTGCCGGCCAGCCAGGTGTGCAGCGCGGAGGCGCTCCAGGCGGTGTCGCGGTAGGTAGCGTCCAGCAGCCGCGTCAATGCCGAGCGGCCGCGCTTCAGTTCCACGTTCATGGCCGCGCGCGAAAACTCGTACATCAGTTTGGGCGCCATCGGCCGGCCGTCGTTGATGGCCAGGATCAGGCTGTCGCTGTCGGCCGGAATGGCGCGTCCGGATTGCGGGTCGATCACGCCGGCCAGCGCGCCGGGACCGAGATAAGGCACCACCGTGCCTTCGGCCAGGCCCGTCAGGATGGATTCGAAGCGGGAATGCATGGACAACTCCTTGTTGGGGCAACACGGGTTGTTCTGCAAGAAGCGGGCCGCAGCACGAAGCACGCAACGGTGCGGGTTTGCGGTGTGCGGCGTGTGTCGGGTTTGCGCCAAGGCGCGAAAGCGTGTCGCAAACGGCCCGACCGGCTCAGCTCGTCGAATAGCCCACTGCGTACACGCCGCCCACCACGACGAACTCGTCCTCGCCCCTGAGCACGCCCGGCAGCAGCCGGTGATAGAAGATGACCTTCGGCAGCGGCACCTGCACCTCGAGGATGAAGTCGCCGAATTCGCCCGCGCGCTCGCGTTCGGGGGTGAAGGAGTTGAGGCTGTTGAGCAGCACCACGCGCCGGTTGCGTGACTGTTCCTGCAACACTTCGAAGTCGGCGACGCGGTTGACGCCACGGTAGAGCGTGAGGTGGGTCTGCCCCGGACGCTGGCGCGCCAGTTCGACCTGGCAGTAGGCATAGAGCAGGTCGAGCTGCGCTTCCAGCGCGTTGGAACCGTAGAGTCCGCGGCTGCGCGCCTCCAGGTAACGGCGATAGGTGTCGCCGGAAAAATCGCGGATGGGCCCGCCGTGATGGCGCGGCAGCAGGCCGAAGCGCGATTCCACCCAACCCTTGAACACCGCGCCCTCCTGGCCGTCCGGGTCGAACGCCCAGCCGCGCAGCAGCCGCAGGTAGGTGGCGCGCACGCGATCATGCGCGGTTTCGCTGTGGCCGGCCTCCTCGGGGTGTTCGAGGCTGAAGGCGGCCGCCATGTGGGCCATGAAAAGCCGTGCGCGTGCGGCGGGATCGGCCAGCGCATCGAGCGCGGCGAACAGGCTGCGGTGCAGCTCCTCGACGCCCGCCCGCCTGAGCGGCACCGGGGGGGGCTGGCAGCCGG
>DPSD01000545.1:2796-3009 GCA_003538495.1 Accumulibacter sp. | reverse complement strand
GCGAAACCATCGCCATCACCTGATAGACACCGCGCCCGATACGACCACTGTCGAGCTTGCCGCGCGGATCACAGACGTACTCGAAAGAGAGCCAGTAGGTGGCAATGACCGTCATGTTCGTTGCCAGCGCACGCAACTCCTCCGAGTTGGCGCGCATGGCGCCTGCCGACACCAGACCCTCGCACAGGGTCTTCGCGGTGCGCACCTTGTGCG
>DPSD01000545.1:0-2429 GCA_003538495.1 Accumulibacter sp. | reverse complement strand
AAAAAACGATACTGCCAGATCTTTTCGAAGAGGAGATGCAGAAAAAGCCAGATATCCTCCACATCGGCTGGCCGTCGCGTCGGCACCGCCAGGGTGTCCTCGATCTCCCGCTCGAAGACGGTGAAAATCGCCTCGAGGATCTCGTCCTTGTTGTGGAAGTGGTAATAGAGGTTGCCGGGACTGATGTTCATCTCGTCCGAAATGACCGTGGTCGTCACGTTCGGCTCACCGAAGTCGTTAAACAAGCGCAGGCTGGTCTCGATGATCCTTTCCCGTGTCCGCCGCTTCGGCTTCCGTTCCATCAGCGCCTCGCCGTGATCTTGATTCTGGCCAGCCGACAGCATAGCACCGCCGGTCCGCGCAGCAAATGCCGGCGCTCGCAATCCTGCTGCCGGACGCGTGCCATCACCTCTCCAGCGCCTTCAGCCAGACCTCCAGGTCGTGCAGCGAAGACTCCAGCGCGCTGGCACTGGTCGCCAGATCGGGGCGGCGTTTGTGTGACAGCAACGAGCGGGTGTGGTCCTTGAGCACTCCGAGGTTCAGACTGATCCCGTGGCGCTCGAGGATCGGCCGCAGCGCATGCCGACGCGCGTACAGATCCTTGCGGGTGCGCTGGTAGGCGTGCTCGCACAGGCGACTGCGGCCGCGGTAGCTGAAGACATTGGTAAAGAACATGTCTGCATCATCGCGCGTCGGTTCGAACAGCACCACATCGGCATTCGCGAACTCAAGCCGGTAGCGATCCATGCCGGTGCGCATCCGCGAGTGGATGATGGCGCGAAAGGTCTGTGCCAGGACCACCGGCAAACCACCGTCTACCAGATGCGCTGGAGCGGCCGTCGGCGGATCGAGCGGCGAACGCTGTGCCGCCAGGCGCAAATCGAAGGGCACCAGCGGGTTGATGCAAATCACCAGTTCGGCGCCTTCGTGCAGGGCAACCGAAGCGTGCAGGGTCTTGATCAGGGCGCCGTCGACGAAATCGCGCTCGCCGATCCTGACCGGTGGAAACAGCCCCGGCAGGGCGGCGCTCGCCTGCACGGCGACAGAAATCGGCACATCATCATGTCCTTCGGAACCGAAAGCCACCGACTCACCGGTATCGAGATCGGTGGCTACCAGAAGCAGACGACGCTTGAGTTGGCGGAAATCGTTGCTTCGGCCACCCGTCGAAAACAGCTTGCTCAGCAGCTGATCGATGCCTGCATTGTTGAAAACACCGGTCGGGATCGCATGGCTGAGACCCTGAAACGACTCCACCAGACGGAGATGCCACGGGTCCGAGAGATACTGTCGCAGCGACGACCACAGCAGTACCGGTACCGACAGCGCCCGCTGGAGGTATTCACCGAACGCTGGACGCAACAGCATTTCGGGGTCGAACACTTCATCGGTATCGTTCTCGACGAGCATCCGCGCCAGCGTCGCGGGCCCCAGACCGTTGGCCACCGCCGCCGAAATGAAGGCGCCGGAGCTGACGCCGACGTAGATATCGAAGGCCGTGAAGTCGACACCATCAAGTGCTTCGGCCAGCGCGGCCATCGCGCCAACTTCATAAATGCCCCCGACCGGGCCACCACCAGCCAGTGCCAGGCCGATCTTTGCCCGCTCCTTTGCTACCGCCATAGAACAGCCCCTTGTCGAGGAAAACGCCGCCTTTGGCAGCCTTGCCGGCTGCCTGCTCGCTCGCACCGTGGTGTCTAGCCGGCGCTGGTTTCACGCTGGCGCCGGCAGCGCCGACGCGCTAGGCAATCAGCCGAAGGCCTTCCCGGGGAGGGAGGGCCGCGCAAATTCTGGCTACCCCTGGTCCTGATCCGATCCTTGGTGGATCCCGAATCAGGACCAGGAGCGGTGGGCCGACTTACTCGGTGGTCTGCGGAAGTGTCTTCAGCACATCGGCCGGCGTCACCGGTGCCGCAGGTTTGGCGGCAGCGGGTTTACGGACTGCCGGCTTGCGGACGGCTGCTCTCGGTTTGGCGGTTGCCGACTCAGCCGCGGCCGCAACATCCGCCATGACTTCCTTGGCCACGTCCTTGGCAGCCGGTTTGGCCACAACCTTGGGAGCTGCCTTGACAGCAGGCGTCCCTTCCGTCAGTGCCTGCACTGCGGCGCTCAAGTCAACGACGCGCCTGGACAGCTTCTCGATATCCTGCTTGCTCGGTACGCCGAGACTGCCCAAAGCCCGCGCGACGCGATCCTCGAACACCTGCTCGAGGCGATCCCAGGTCCCAGTCGCTTTGCCCGCGACCTGCGCGATTTTTTCATCAGTCATCTTGCGGGTTTTCGACTGAATGTTCTCGCCTTCCTTGACCAGCGCGTCGAACACCTTGCCGCCCTCTTCCTGTGCCTTGGCAAAAGCGCCAAGCCCGGCCAACCAGATTTGCTGGGCGGACTCCTTGACCGTCAATGCCAGTTGGTTTTCCGTTGCGTCA
>DPSD01000547.1:472-3229 GCA_003538495.1 Accumulibacter sp. | reverse complement strand
TGCGCTTCACGCAGACGCTTTCCTCGCAGGATGGCTTCTCGGGTATGGGGCGTCATGCCGTGCGCGGCCTCGCCGACATGGTCGAGAGCCCGGGCGGTGCGCTGTGGCTGAAGGATCCCTCGGGTCGTTTCTTTGCCCAGGCGGCGTGCTGGAACATGCCGGTGTCGGTGGCCACCGAGGATCAGGGGAGCCCCTTGTGCAAGTTCCTGGTCGATAGCGGCTGGGTGATCAACCTCGAGGAGTATCGTTCGCTGCCGCGGCGCTACGACGGACTGACGCTGCCTTCCTGGCTGGTCGAGGTGCCGAACGCCTGGCTGGTCGTGCCGTTGACCACCGGCAACGAGTTGATCGCTTTTGTGGTGCTGGCCACGGCGCGCGCCAGGATCGACGTGAATTGGGAGGTAAATGACCTCCTGAAGACCGCTGGCCGTCAGGCCGGCGCCTTTCTCGGGCAGATGCAGGGCAGCGAAGCGTTGCTCGAAGTCCGCAAGTTCGACTCGTTCAACCGGATGTCGGCGTTTGTCGTCCATGACCTGAAGAACATCGTCGCGCAGTTGTCGCTGATGCTCAAGAACGCCGAGCGCCATCGCGACAACCCGGAGTTCCAGAAGGACATGCTGATGACCGTAGAGAACTCCGTCGAGCGGATGCGACAGTTGATGCTGCAACTGCGCGAAGGCGCCACCCCGCTCGACGGCCCGCGCGGGATCGATCTGACTGATGCGGCGCGACGCATCCAGACCGCCAAGTCCGGGCAGGGAAGGGACGTGGAATTGACGATCGAGGAGCGACTTGTTGCCCGTGGGCACGAAGACCGGATCGAACGGGTGATCGGCCACCTGGTGCAGAACGCCCTGGAAGCGACGGAAGAGGGCGGGCGGGTGTGGCTGCGGATCGCCCGGCAGGGGACCAACGCCTTGGTCGAGGTCGGCGACACCGGCCATGGAATGAGTCCCGAATTCGTCCGCGAGCGGCTGTTCAAACCCTTTCAGACGACCAAGCCGACGGGGATGGGGATCGGCGCCTACGAGAGTTTCCAGTATGTCAATGAGTTGGGGGGCACGCTGTCGGTCGACAGCGCCGTCGATGCCGGGACGCAGGTGAAACTGCTGTTGCCACTGTTTGACGCGGGTTCGGGCATCGACGCCGCTGACGCTCCGAAGGAGCCGGAATGAGTTCCGAGAAGTTGCCCCACCTGCTGATCGTCGAGGACGATCGGGCGCTGCAGAAACAGATCCGCTGGGCTTTCGATCAGTACGAAGCGCTGACCGCAGATGATCGCGAGGGCGCGCTGGCACAGGTCCGTCGCCACCACCCGCCGGTGGTGACGATGGATCTCGGTTTGCCGCCCGATGCCGATTCTGTCTCGGAAGGTTTCAAGCTGCTGGAAGAGATTCTGACGCTGGCGCCCGACACCAAGGTCATCGTTCTTACCGGGCAGAACGACCGGGCCAACGCCTTGCGCGCTGTTTCGCTGGGTGCTTACGACTTTTTCGCCAAGCCCTTCGAGATCGAGATGCTCGGCTTGACAATCCAGCGTGCCTATCGTCTCTATGAGCTGCAACAGGAGAACCGGCGGCTGCAGGCGATGCAGCAGCCCGATGTCCTGTCTGGTCTGCTGACGCGTGACCCGGACTTGCTGCGCGTCTGTCGCACGATCGAAAAAGTTGCGGTCAGCGATGCGACGGTACTGCTGCTCGGCGAGAGCGGTACCGGCAAGGAAGTCCTGGCGCGTGCGGTGCACGAGTCGTCGCCGCGGCGCCGAGAGCGATTCGTGGCCATCAACTGTGCGGCGATCCCCGACAATCTGCTGGAAAGCGAGCTTTTCGGGTACGAGAAGGGCGCTTTCACGGGCGCTGCCCGGACCACGCTGGGGAAGATCGAAACCGCGAACGGCGGCACTTTGATGCTCGACGAGATCGGCGACCTCCCGCACGCCCTGCAAGCCAAGCTGCTGCGCTTTCTGCAGGAACGCGTAATCGAGCGGATCGGCGGACGCAACGAGATACCGGTCAACGTGCGGATCGTCTGCGCGACGCACCAGGACCTGAAATCGCTGATCGCTGAAGGGCGCTTCCGTGAGGATTTGTACTATCGACTGGCGGAAATTGTGGTCAATATTCCGCCATTGCGTGCTCGCTCAGGCGATGCCACGCTGCTGGCACACGCCTTCGTCAGGCGTTTCGCGGCAGAACAGAATCGCGGCGCGATGACCATTCGCGAAGATGCCCTGCGTGCGATTGAGGCGCACAGCTGGCCGGGCAACGTTCGCGAACTCGAGAATTGCATCAAACGGGCGGTGATCATGGCCGACGGCAATCAGCTCACCGCCGATGACATTGGACTGGCTGGTGGCGGAGCGCAGGACGCGATGCTGCTGGACCTGCGACACGCTCGTGACGACGCCGAAAGGCGGGTGATCATCACCGCTTTGGCGCGCGCCGACGGGAACGTTGTCAGGGCCGCCGAGTTGATTGGCGTCAGCCGCCCGACCCTGTACGATCTGATGCATCGTTTCGGACTGAAGTAGCCTTTTTCTTGACGGACAATCTTTGCCACTCTGTGGGGATCATCATGAACACTCGTACCTCGATACACATGCTGCGTAAAGCGACGGTCTCAGGTTTGCTCGCCGCGCTGCTGCTGGTTGGCTGTGGCGGAGACAAGCCGGAAGCGATGCTGGCATCGGCCAAGGAGTATCTGGCGAAGCATGACCACAAGGCGGCGACCATCCAGTTGAAGAACGCCTTGCAGCAG
>DPSD01000547.1:0-187 GCA_003538495.1 Accumulibacter sp. | reverse complement strand
GTTGAAGAACGCCTTGCAGCAGAAGCCCGATCTGGCAGAGGCGCGCTTTCTGCTCGGCGAGGCGCTGCTCGACGCCGGCGATCCGACCGGCGCCGAAGTTGAATTGCGCAAGGCCCAGAGCTTGAACTATCCGGCCGACCAGGTAACCCCGCTGTTGGCCCGCACCATGCTGGCGCTCGGGCAGGCG
>DPSD01000215.1:1954-5205 GCA_003538495.1 Accumulibacter sp. | reverse complement strand
GCCATCTCGGCCACCAGACCGAGCGTGTAACTCTTGCCACCGCCCTGCACCCCGAACAGGCTGATCGTATGCGTCTGGTTCAGATCCAACGCCACCTTGCGACCGGAAACTTCCCCGAGAAGGCCATACTGAGGGGTGGCAATTGTAGTCCCCAGCATGATGTCGTATTCGGCGGTGCTGGCAGGCGGCAGGCTCTTCGATACAGCGTGATCGAATGCCGACTGGCTAGCCGAAATCACGGGCTCTGCACTCGAATCTGGCGACGCGACAGCCACCGGCGCCTGCACCTCGGCGCGGTCACGTGATACCTTGCCCAACGGTAACTGAGGCACATCGTGCACTGCCTTTGCCGATTCCACGGATGTTGACCTCGTATCAACTACCAGGCTGCGGTCCACCCCTTTAGGGTAGAACTGCCGATCGCCCCCGTCCCATGACACTGTGCGATCACGCCCGAGACTTACGAACGCCGCCTTGCCGAAGGTCGGTACGCCAGGGGCCAGGCTGCGTCGACGTACCAACTCCTGCGTGATCTCCTTCGTCACATCCGGCCCCGTAGCCGGCGCAAAAGTGACCAAAGACTCGGTTTTCACCACCGCCGCATCCACCAGCTGTTCGATCAGGTCCCGACCAATCCGGTAGTACTCGATTCCGTGATCCACCTCTGGTGTCTCGGTACCGACCTTCCTGAAATCGAAGACGATTGCGCTGCGAGTGAACTGCAAGCGATAGGGCAGATCATCGAGGTGACGCAAGAAATACCGCGCCTCCTCGGCGGCGTCCGGCATCACAAGGCCGTAGCGCTCAGAACGTTCCAGGTAAAACCCGAGCAACGACGCCAGATCGTAGTTCTTGATCGGGCGATCGGGCCGATCAATCGCTTTGCGATGCGGATCAAAGTGGTACGACAAGACCTGCTCGGTCTGCGAAATCTGCTCGGCAATAGACGTTTTGAGTTGCTCATAGGCTGCCACGTCGCCAAGCTGCGAGTAGCATTTCACTTCCACCAATCGGCAGGTGATCATTCGGCCATTTGGATCAAGGTCGAACAGCGCCAGGTCGGTGCGACGGAAGCTGACCTCATCGCCAAGTTCCATCGCGTTCTGGCGCAGAGCACTGTACAACTCCAGATGCGCATCCAGCGGGACAACAATCTGGTTCAGGAAAACGCCCTGATGTTCAAGGAACAAGCGCGACAGCGCCAGGCCCATCGCCTCTGCGCGTTGCGTCGGCGACGAAAGCAGCTTCAGTGCGAGGCGCCCGGAAAGCGAGCGTAGCTGATCAAGCATCACCAAGGCATGTTTGCCGCTGCTCGGCAACCCATAGTCGGCCAATAGCGGTACCAGCAGGGCTTCCAGTTCTGCCACCGAGCGCGACGTGATCACCAGACGATGCCCCATCGCATTGGCCATATCAGGCGAATGATCGATCAGATAATCCGGACGAGTGGGATGGCGCCGATGGTCGAAGAACTCGATGCCGAGGTTCCGATCCATCGTCAGAACCCAATCGCTTACCTCGTGCACCTGATGCAGCATGGCCCGTTGCTCGGCCGAGAGAGACAGCGCGATCACCGGACGAGCGTTGGGCAAGGCCTGAGAACGCGATACGCTGGCCAACGCTACCGACAGCAGGCGCGACATGGTGGCCACGAGATCGGTGAGTTCCTCGGCATCTTCCAGTGCCTGCGCACCCCCATGCAGCGGCTGCCTCAGCCAGGTAATCGACTGCTCGTCCTCGCGGTATTTCACGGCATAAGGCTGTACCAATCCGTGGACAAAGGCGCACTCCTCTGACGCGCCGGCATCAATCGCCCGAATTTCCTCCGCCGGGAAGAGATCGAACAAGAAACTCAGATGTGCCGCATGCTCATCTGGCGCCTTGCGAAACTCCTCGATCGAACGGATGGCCAGCCGCAGCTTCGGCTGCAAATGGCTTTCGGTAGGGGTGGCAAAAGCATCCACCTCGCGCCCGGTAACTGCCGAGTCGGGAGCAAGAAGCTCGTTCAGCGCGTCACCAGTCCCAGGCGCGTCGGGATCGGGAACCAACAGGCGGACGTCGTAACGAAGATCGGAAAACTGAGAATTTCTCTGCATGCCCACCAGCACGTCGGCGAGCACGGCAGCGCGCCCTGCATTGAAGGCATTGATGGTCAGCGTTCTGACATAAGGGTGCTGGATCATATAGCGCTGTACGCGAGCCACCAGATAATCGGCATCGATCATCGAACCGCCGACCGATGGTTCCGCCAGGCTGAGCGCAGTACACACCTCGCCGATCAATCCCCGTGGGTCATTCTCGTCGGCAGACGCATAGAGTGTCCAGAACGGTGTGATGTTATCCACAGCCAATACGGTGCGGCCCAGCTCATCGCTTTGCAACAGCACTGGCGGGAAGCCTACCGGCGCAAGCTGCTTCAAGACGGCGTCGCGTGTTGACACCACAAACTCACGATCAGCCTGCCGGGCTTGTTGCAGCCATTGCTGCGCCAGATGTGCCCAGGTCGTGTGCCAGGTGATGCGTAGCGGATGGGTTGGCCCGAGCAATACCGCCTCGCGCCTTCGACCGCGATAGTCATCAATGACCAGCACCACGGAATCGACTGTCAGCGCACCGCGCAACTCCTCGAAAGCATCTCTCGATGTCACCGCATCGGCTGACGCAGCTCTTACCATTGCCGCCTCAAGCCAATCAACATAGGCGCTGGCATAATTCTCCGCCGGCTCTCGCAGTCCAATTAGATCGCTTCCTTGCAGGATCAATTGTTCATCCCCGCGCAGGATGGCCTGGAACAAATGCTGCCGAGCCTCGACGAAACGACCACATTCCACGGTTTGTGGCCAGCTGTAGGACAGCGTTGCCAGGCTGGCTCCTCTGGCAGGTGTAATTTCCAGGCGCAAACGATTGACTGCCACCGGATCGGCAAGGAATCGACGTTCGATATCGGCAAGCAGGCTGGATATCAGCACGTTCGCCTTACCTTCCTTGCCGAGCCTGATCTCCAGCGTATCCGAACCGACCGTCCTGCTTCTTGCCTGCCGTTCGACCCAGGCGCAAGCCGATACCGTGATGGCTTCCGGATCACGCTCCTGCACCACTGCTCTGAAGCGCGCCTGAAACAGCGCATGCGACAAGCTGTGCTCGCGAGGAACGGCCCGCTGTGGTGGCTCGACTTCCACGTCGTCGTCGGTTACAACGTAGAACAAATCGCTTTCATTGGGCCGGTTGGCCTCTTCTCCGTCCACCCCCCT
>DPSD01000215.1:0-1757 GCA_003538495.1 Accumulibacter sp. | reverse complement strand
CACCCGGGAGAGCGACTCTCCGGCTTCATTCAAGAGCGCGACGCGATCTCCATCCTTCGTCTCGGCGTAGACACGAACGAAGTGCCACCCTTCTTCCCAGTCGATCTTGCCGATTGAGGAAAATGCGACCGTGGCGGCGTCCGTCGCCCTGGTCCATGCCGCTTTTCGGCGACGCAGGCCGGTCGGACCATTATCCCGAGACACCACCTCGGCGACGAATCGGCTCAGGCCTTCGACTTTCGAAGGCTGTGGCTCAACGCGAAAAGACACGCTGAACTTCTTCTGACCCGTCCTGGAGATGGGCAAGACACGATGGCCAATCAGATCAGTCAGGCGCGGATCGGTCTCATCCGCCTTGACCAAGGGCAGATCGGGAAGCTCCACATCGCCGATGTAGATCGCATCCGGACTGATTCCGCCATCAGCGAAAACCCAGCGGTTGAATGCCAAAGGCCAGTTGGCTCGATCCTTGACGATCTGGTGCGTCCATTCTCGCGGATCAGCCAGACCCACACGCGAGAAGAAGTCCCCCATCTGCCGGCAATAGGCAGGATCCAACAAACCGAGTTCCAGTACCCGCGCCCGTTCGGAGCGTGCTGACCAGGTCACACGCTCAACGCACTCCCGGTTGCGCGCCACACGCGCCGGCGCACGATCCGGAACTGACAGCAGTTCAAAATCAGGCACCAGGCCCAACTCGAACAAGGCCGCACCAATGGCTTGCGCATCGAAGTCATTGAGTTGTGCGGTCAGCAGAAAACGTGCGACCGACGCCTCATCAGCGAAGCGCCAGGCTCTCCCCTCGCTCTGCAAATCCTCCAGCAACACCTCGACCGCACCCTTGATTGGCGCCGGCACCGACGCGAGCAAGCGCGAGACCAGATCGCCATAGGCGCCATCGATCGAGATCTCCTCGAACGTGGCTACGCCGAAAGAGTCCTCGGCGGAAGCCCGCAGGTCGTTCGGTACAAAGACCAGCAGCGGGGTGCGCAACTCATCGTTGGGCAACGGGTTCCGAAGTTCCACCAGCTTGGTGCTTGATACCGCGATGTTCGGGGCCGACTGCCGCAGGGCTTCGTCGGCGAGAACCACGACTGTCGCGCCCGGAACCAGGCTGCGCAGGCCCCCACACAGACGCACCATCAAGTCACGGTCGAGGTCCGTCACCCGCATGCAATGCCCCGCCTCCCGTTTGCCGAGCACTGCCGCGAAACGCGGCAGCAGGACAGATTCCAGGGCGACGTTCAGCTCCTGGCTAGTCAGTTCGCGCAGTCCCTGAGTCATGCCTTCGCTCGCTTTTCTGCAATGGTGTAGCGTGGCACAACCGTCTGAGTCACGTAGGCATCGGACAGATCACGGTAAAAGCCGATCTCTCGCAAGCGGGCGGTGAAGGCTTGCAAGTTGGTCCGCAACGCCTTTCGATCATCAATCGATGGCGCCGGGAATCCTTCATCAAGGGGCAACTGATCAATGTACAGCCCGTAGCGCTCTCTCAGAAAGGTCAGCAGATCGTCAATCCGCATCTCGGCAGTGTGGTAGCCGGTCTCGCCAACACGCAACACGGCGATCTGCAGCAGCACTTCCAGCAAACGGCTGTCGAGCACAAATCGCCGCGGCGCATTCTTGGCCCGTGACTGAGCGAGAAGGGCACCGGAGCGGTTCTTCAACATCGTTGAATCGAGAGATTCAATGATGTAACGGCGGTGAAATGCCCCGCGCTGGGCCAAGAGAATTTCGATGTACGTTTCGAAATCCCA
>DPSD01000551.1 GCA_003538495.1 Accumulibacter sp. | reverse complement strand
CGACCGGCGCCGCAGCCAAAGCCGTGCTCTCAGAGGCGTCGCCGTCCGCGCCGGGTCAGCACCAGCGCTCCGATGCCCATGGCGCCGAGGAGCAGCGAAGCGGGCTCGGGAACGCGCTCGGGGAAAGCGCGGATCTCGCCACCGGGGAACTTGCTGGTATGGATGTTGAAGTACGCCGTGCCGGCATCGAGGCCGGCAAACAGCGCAGTGCGCGCGCCGGCAACGGTCGCGCCACCGAAGTTGTTGATGAACGCGCTGGTGAAGCTGCTGGCCAGATCGAGGTCGATGAGCGCCGAGTAGGAGCCCGCCGATACGCCCACAGGAAAGCCGGGCAGCGTGCCCGGGGTCACTGCCACGCCGATCGTTCCGGTACCGGCGGTTGCCGTACAACAGTGGATGTGCGCAATCGTCGTCGTTCCGGACAGGCCGGTGAAATCGGCGTGGATCGACAGATCGTTGGTCGCATCATCGAACTTGAGCTTGACGATACCGGACCCGGTGGCGCCCAGGGCTTCGGGGCCAAGATCAGCGGCGTAGGTGTAGACGGTGGCCGAGGCCAGGCTGGAAGTCAGGCTCAGGGTTGCCGCCAGAAAACAGGATTGCCATGAACGTGTACGCATCGGGTAGTCTCCTTTGTCAGGCTGGTTGTCCGCATGGCGAGCCTCACGGCCGCCGCGTGCGGGGGTCGAGCGGACGCGCGATCGACCAACCGGCACCTTCGCGCGATTCGGGCAGCCCGCCCCCGTGCAGACTGAAGCAAGATCCGCACCATTGTTGCAAGGCATTGTTTGCATGAGCTTCCAGCCTGCGGGCACGGCGCGACTGTAAAAAAATCCGACAAGATCACTCGGAAAATATTCGCTACAGCCCGACGGGAGCGGTCGGCTGCCCGAGAGCGGTGGCGGGGTGCCGTCGCTCATGGCTGGTTGTTGAGCCCCCGCCCGAGCATCTGCCGCAGCGCCGCCGCCTCGAACGGCTTCACCAGGTAGTCGTCCATTCCCGCCTGCAGGCACTCGTCACGGTAGCCTGCCATGGCGTGCGCCGTCAGCGCAACCACCGGCGTCCGCTGCGTACCGCGCAGCTTCTCCACCTCGCGAATCCGGCGTGTCGCCTCGAAGCCGTCCATTCGCGGCATCTGGCAGTCCATCAGCACCAGGTCGAAGGGTTGGCGCGCCTGCTCGGTCACAGCCTGCTCACCGTCGGGCACCAGCACGACGTCAATTCCGTAGTGCAGCAGCGTTGCCCGCGTCACCTCGGCGTTGACCGGGTCATCCTCGGCGACCAGAACACGGCGACCGGCGAAAGACCCGGCGACGGCACGGCGCCCCGCCGCCGCCGGCGCCGTTGCCTCGGGGAGGCGGACTCGAAACCAGAAGCATGAACCCTCGCCCGGTGAACTCTGCACCCCGATCTCGCCACTCATCAGGCGTACCAGTTCACGCGCGATCGACAGCCCGAGCCCGGTACCACCGAAGCGCCTGGTCGTCCCCTGCTCGGCCTGCGCGAACGCTTCGAAGATCTGCGCCTGCTTGTCCGCCGCGATGCCGATGCCGGTGTCGTGGACGGCGAAACGCAGAGCGCCATCAGCCTCACGACAGGCGTCGACGTCGATCGTCCCGTGTGTCGTGAACTTCACCGCGTTCGACACCAGATTCAACAGCACCTGGCGCAGCCGGACGACGTCGCCTGTCACCCAACGCGGTAGATCCGCCGCCGCCGTCACCCGCAGGGTCACGTTCTTGAGCCGCGCGGTCTCGCCGAAGAGATCCTGCAGCTCGCGCAGCATCGCCGGCAGATCGAAGCACGCTGATTCCAGATCCAGCCTCCCCGCCTCGATCTTCGAGAGGTCGAGAACATCGTCCAGCACGCCGAGCAGCGCCCGCCCCGAGCGCTGGATGGTCCGTGCGTAGTGCCGCGCCCGCTCCGCCAGGGGCTCATGCAGCAGCAGGTCGGCCATGCCGATGACGCCGTTCATAGGCGTCCGGATCTCGTGGCTCATGTTGGCCAGGAAAGCCGACTTGGCCCGGCTTGCCGACTCGGCAGCCTCTTTGGCGGCGATGAGTTGCTGCTCGATCCGCTTGCGCTCGCTATCGTCGATGGCGAAGATGTAGGCACCCTGTACCGAGCCATCCTCTGCCCGGTCGGGCAACAGGTACGTGCGGTCATAGCGGGTGCTTCCGTCGGACATCGGCAGAGCCATGTCGTATTCGGCTGCCTCTCCCCGCCGTACCTGCTGCAGATGGGGCTCGATCTGGCAATAGGCCTCGTCGCCAAGCAGCTCCGGCACGCCCATGCCGCCGACGGCCTCGGCCGTGCGCCCGAAGCACTCCGCGTAGCGCCGGTTCACGAAGGAATAGCGCGGCATACTCTCGGTGTAATCGGCGTGGGCAATCGCCGCCGGCATGCCATTGACGATGCGCTGCAGGCGCTGCTCACCACGCCGTATGCTGGTGCTGTCGGCCGCCCGCGCACGCAGGACGATCCGCGCTGCCATGGCGACGACGACCAGCGACGAGAGCTGGCCGATGAACGCAAGCAGGGCGGCTTCCTCGGCGGGGACCAGGTTCGGCGGCAGCAGCCCGCACACCGTCGCCCAGTACAGCGCGAAGAGCAGCAGGATGTCGATGGCGAAGGCAGCCAGCAGCACGCGCGCGCGGCCGAAGGTGCCCAGCGTAGCCAGCAGCGCGATCAGCCAGGGCGCCGCCGCCGACAGAACGCCGCCGGTGGCAAAGGCCCAGACGACGACATACACGCTGCCGAGCAGGTTGGTGAGCAGGAGGACTTCGGTCGGCCGCGACACGAAGCGGATGGCGGCCGCAGCGCCGACCGGCGTCAAGATCGCGACCGCAAAGAGCGTCAGTTCGAGCGTGCTCGGCCGGCTGCGCACGACGACGCGCTGACCGGCCCGAAAATCGAATTCAACGTCACGCACGCCAGCCACGGCTTGCTACTGGCGGGCGGTATCGCCCCTCCAACCTGAGGGCGCGCGCAGAAGAGCAGGTGTTCTGGGG
>DPSD01000381.1 GCA_003538495.1 Accumulibacter sp. | reverse complement strand
CCGATCGGGCCTTCGAAGCGGATGTCGTCGCCTTCCTTCATCGCTTCGAAGACGTGCGTCGTGAACTTGCCACCGGCCATCAGCCGGATCTGCAGTTCGACGAACTCGGGTTCGTGCGGCGGGTTGGCGAACGAGAACGCACGCCGCTGGCCGTCGTCGAGGATGATGTTGACGTACTGGCCGGCCTTGAACGTGATCTGCTGCCCTTCCGGCAGCTTGAGCAGGACACGCATCACGTCGTGCGTGAGCTTCTCCATCTTGACGACGCGGGCGCTGTATTCCTGGATGCCGCTGTTGACAGCGCTGGCCTGGTATTCGATGACCACGTCCTCGAGCGCTGTTGCGCAGCACGACAGCACCTTGCCCTGCGCCAGTTCGGCATCGGAGAGCGCGCTTGGCTGATAGAGGCCGGGGTCGACCTTGCCCTGCAGGACGGTGCACTTGCAGACGCCACAGCCACCGTTGCGGCACTCGTATGGCAGGTTGATGTCCTGGCGCAGGCCGGCGTCGAGCAGGGTTTCGCCAAAGCGCGCGCTGACCGATTTGTGATCGGGCTGGAAGGTGATCGAGGTCAGTGCCTTGGCTGACCCGAGCCGCTTCGGCGGTAGCCAGGGGACCAGGAACAGCAGGGCGGTGAGGCCGAGTACCCAGAACCAGAGATGCAGCGGGTTGGTGACGTAGACCAGCGCCAGCACCGGCAATTCGAACCAGTCGAAGGCGATGCCGGTGGGCACCACCGACATGTCGGCTTCACCGCCCTGGCTGAGAATCGGCTTGACCAGCGAGAGCGCGATGAACATCAGCGTCACGGCGATGGCGATCGGGCGCGGCGGATTGATGTGCGCGCGCGGGATGCGCTGCACGTGCACCCACATCACGAAGCCGATGATCAGCGGGACGCCGATGTGCAGGAAGGCGAGCAGGGTGAACAGGCGGCTGTTGACGCTTTCGAGGTACAGGAAATTGCGGATCAGCGTGCCGTTGAACATTGGCAGGATGTCGAACCACTCGGCGGTGGCGATGACCACGAACTGCGCCAGCTTGTCCCAGACGAGCATGAAGCCATTGACGCCAGCGATGTAGATCAGCCACAGCAGGGCGACGCCGGTGAGCCAGGAAAACGAGCGGAAGCCGCGATAGCGGTCGTAGGCGAAGTGCCGCAGCATGTGCAGCAGCATGGTCAGGATCATGCCGTCGGTGGCGTAACGGTGGATGCTGCGCAGGATGCCGCCCAGCCACCACTGGTCGTGGGTGATGCTCTCGACCGACTCGAAGGCGTCGTGGACGCCGGTATCGGCGAAGATGTAGAGGTAGAGGCCCGAGCCCAGCAGCAGCCAGAATTGCCAGAAACTGATCGTGCCGAGGTGGTAGAAGGGGTTCATCTTGTCGCCGAAAGCGACGTTGAAAACGTTCTCGATGCGCATGAACAGCCAGCGGATCGCTTGTTGGATGAATTTGACCATTTTGATGTCAGCTCAAGAGATTAGTGAGGCGTGCGTACCGGCTGGAGCAGCCTTGCTGCGGCGGCGCGGGCGCAGACTGCCGGCAGCGGTCATTTGAAGAACAGCCCGCCGCGGTCGGGGTTGAAGTCGATGACCATCACCTGGCGCGGGGCGAGGGTGATCTGCTCGTTCTTGACGTAGTCGAAACCGGGCTTGACCAGGTTGTCGTCCATGCGGACGGTCAACTGGTGACTGCCGGCCTTGACCTCGAAGCGCCTGTAGACCGTCGACACGCCGTCCCTGTAGAGGCCGGTGGGGTGCATTACGGTGCGCACCAGCGGTTCGCCGTCGAGGTCGACTTCCAGCTTGATGTCCGAGCGCTCGCGCGGACAGTCCTTCGGGGCGCGCATGTTCGGCGGCATTTTGGCCAGCTCTTCGGGTGTTCGCTGGCGACATTCGCGGTCGCCGAGGTGGCTGATCGAAAGCTTGATCAGCGCAACGTCGTCGGCTATCTGATGGTACGTCGGCGAGGTGGCGAAGTAGCCGATGAAAGCGGCAAAGGCGCCGTAGAGAATCACCTGGCCGACGATGGCGGCGGGTTTAAGCATGATTTGGAGCTCTCCGCAGGTAGGATGGAAGTCGATCGTTCGCAACCCCGAGGGTTTCGATCCGGTTTCTGAATTCGGCCACCGCAGTGGCCAGTGCACTATGGTCGTGTGCCGAGCAGAGCAGCAGTTGCAGTCGCGATGGCGGCACGCTGTGGCGCAGGTGTGGTTCGCGCTCACCGAGCAGGCGCTCGCTGGTCCAGCGCTCGCCAAGGCGGAAGTCGCAGCCGCCGTCGCGGCAGGCAGTCACCACCACCCCGTCAGCACCGCCGCGCAGCGCATACTCGACGAAGGACGGTGGCAACATGCCGGTGCAGATCAGGTCGATCACCGCGGTGTCGGCGGCGGCCAGGCCCCTGGCGTCGGCACCGCGCGCGCAGGAAAAAACGACGATGCGCGTACCGCCGGCGAATCGCGCCAGCGCCTGCTCGAGTTGCTGGCGCAGCGTGTCGACCGGCAGTTGCGGCATGTCGATGCCGGTGATCAGCGTCTCGCGGCGGCGGAAGGGCGTTGACGACGGGCACGAGCCGGCGCAGATGCCGCAGCTGGCGCAGAGGTCGGGATCGACGACGGCGAGCTTGAAGCCGGGTCGGCCCGGGTGCGGCGCCATCGAGATTGCGGCGTAGGGACAGTCGGCGTGGCACCGGTCGCAGCCGGTGCAGTTGGCGGGGTCGACAACGGCGACTGGCTGCGCACTGGCGTGTGGCAGCAACGGCAGCGCGAAGAGCAGCGCGGTCAGCGCGAAGAGCAGCGACCAGACGACCGCCGGCGAAGTGAGGTCGGTCAGCGGGTGAATGAACAGGATGAACCAGTCGAACGCCAGGTCGCCGGGAACGATCGCCAGATTGGCGGGTGGGTTGCTGAGTGCCGGTCTGAACAGCGCGAGTAGCGTCAAGGTGGCTGCGGTGGCGAGCATCACGCGCCGCGTTGGCAGGTAATCGACGTGGCCGATGCGATGAACGTGTGCCCACAGGCCGAGGATCAGCAACAGCGGGACGCCGAGATGGATGAATACCAGGACGGTGAAGAAGCGGTCGCTGATCGCGTCCGGAGACATGAAGTTGCGCGCTGACGGTTCGCTGAAGATCGGTAGCCAGTCGAGCAGTTCCGTGGTCGCGGTGGCCGACACCTGCGCGAGTTGGTCCCAGACGATCCAGTAGCCGCCGATTCCGGCGATATAGGCCAGCCAGATCAGCGGCACGCCGGTCATCCATGAATAGAGGCGGAAGCCGTAGTAGCGGCCGTAGGACCATTCGCGAACGAGGTGCAGCATCATCGCCAGCATGAAGGCGTCGGAGGCGTAGCGATGCAGGCTGCGCAGGACGCCGCCGAGATACCACTGCTCGTGCGAGAGCATACCGATCGAGTCGTACACGGCGTCGATGCCGGTGTCGAGGACGGTGTACAAGTAGAGGCCGCTGCCGACGACGATCCAGAGCAGGTAAAGGCCCATCGCGCCGAGGTGGCGCAGCGGGTTGTCCTGGCCGCCGAAGGGTGCATCGAACGCCTCTTCAACGCGCAGGAAAACGCTCTTGGTGCCGTTGCGCAATGCTGCGTGGAAGTTCACGTGGCGGGGCCTCTCAAGCGGTGATGATGATAATTATTAGCCGTTGATTATATTCCCGGCAGGCCGCAGGCGACTTGACACGAGTCAAATCCGAAACAGGCCACGGGTCGGGAAGCCGGGCCGCCGCTCGCGCCCTAGACGCCTTCGGCAAAACCCTGTTGCCGCCAGGCCTCGAAGACCATCACCGCGACCGCATTCGAGAGGTTCAGGCTGCGTTGCCCGGGCAGCATGGGGAGGCGCAGACGCTGCTCGTCGGCAAACTCGGCCATCACCTCGGGCGGCAGCCCACTGGTTTCCTGGCCAAAGACGAAAACGTCGTCGCTGGCAAGAGCTGGATCGTCGAAGCGCCGTCCCCCGCGCGTCGTCATCGCGAAACGCCGCCGCCCGTCCAGGGCTTGCTTGCAGGCGTCCCAGTCGCGGTGCCGGACGACGCGCACGAACTCATGATAATCGAGGCCGGCACGCTTCAGCGAGGCGTCTTCCCAGCGAAAGCCGAGCGGCTCGACGAGGTGCAGTTGACAGCCGGTGTTGGCGCACAGACGGATGACGTTGCCGGTGTTCGGCGGGATTTCGGGTCGGAAGAGGACGACTGCGGTCAATGAGTGCTCCGGAGAACGGTTTTCTTGCGTACGGTGAAAGGCGTGGTCGCCATTCACCAGTCACGAGCCGAGGGCTGCGCTTGTTCGGAAGAGGCAGGTGGACGGCTGCGTCGCTGCGCGCCCCGCCGTGACGGCGTGGCAGCCTGATGATCGTCGCGAAGGAAGTGAAGCGGGAGTGCCTCTGGCCGGCGGGCGACCGCTCGCCGATCAGGGTGCCTTGGGCGCGTCGCGGCGCCGATTTCTCCAGAAGTTGATCGACAGGTAGATCATGAAGCCGGCGAAGGTCAGGAAGCCGGCGAACATGAAGTACAGCGAGTAGTCGGTGCGATAGCGCCCGGTCTGCGGGTCGTAGACCGAGCAGATGATCCGCACGCGTGCCATGATCTCCCGCAGCGTGCCCATCTCGGACGGAATGGCCGACCCGGTGATCAGCAGCTTGAGCGGCTCGGCGAGGTCTTCGGCGGTGAATTTTTCGCCATAGACCTGGCGGACGATCTTGCCTTCGGCGTTGACCATCGTCACCTGGTTGAGGTGGTCGAAGCCGGCTGCGGTGGCGACGAAGCGGAAGCCGAAATGAGCCGTGAGCTGGTCGACGATCGCCGGTGCCGGGCTGAGGAAATTCCAGTTGGGGAGGTCGATGCCGTACTGCCGGGAGAAGTCCTTCAGCGCCGCTGGCGAGTCAAAGGGCTGGTTGAAGCCGATGCTGATCACGTTGAAGCGGTCGGCGCCCATCACGCCGACCGTGTTCTGCAGTGCTTTCTGCAGGTTGCGGGTGGTCGTCGGGCAGACCTGGAAGCAGGCGGTGTACATGAAGTTGACCAGCAGCGGTTTGCCACGATAACGCGACAGTTCGACCGGCTGCCCTTCTCGGTCAAGCAGGACGAAGTCGCCCAGTGTTCTGCCGATCGCGGCTTGCGAGAACGCAAAAGCGTCCTTTTCGTCGAGCGCGGTCAGCGTCAGGCCACCGCTAAGCAGCCCCTGCGGGCGAGCCGTGAGCTTGGGTTGGTCGGCCGCCGCCTGGTCGGCGAGCACGGGGTCGGCGGCGAGCAACAGAATCGACGCCACCAGGGCGCGACAACAACGACCAATCATCGGCAGGTGCCAGTTGTGGATCAGGGCGGCAGAACGTCAGGACACGAACTGACGGTCCACGATGGCCGCCACAAGCACCAGTGTCAACTGTATCAGCGAGGCATGGAAGCAGACCATCGCCGATTTGCGATTGGTGTCACGAGTCAATAGCCACGCTTTCTGGATGAACAGAAAGCCACCGATGGCCGCGCCGGCGAAGTAGATCATGCCGAGCCCAAAGGCCAGGGGAATGAGGGACGCGGCAACCAGCGCCAGGGTACTGAAGAAAATGGTCCGGGCGGCGCGCTGGTCACCGACGACGACCGGCAGCATCGGCACGCCGGCCGCTGCGTAGTCGTCGCGGAAAGCGATCGCCAGGCTCCAGAAGTGGGGCGGCGTCCACAGAAAGAGGACCAGCGCCAGCGCCAGCGGGACGGCGCCGAGTTGCGGGTCGGCGGCGGTGGCGCCAGCGAGGACCGCCCAGCTACCGGCCAGCCCGCCAAAGACAATATTCAGCCAGGTACGGCGCTTGAGCCACACGGTATAGACGATGGCGTAGAAGAATGCGCCCAGGAAAACAAACAGCGCAGACCAGGCATTGAGGGCGATCCAGGCGGCACCAACCGATAGCGTCATCAAGGCGCCAATCACCAGCAACCAGATCGGCCCGTGCCGCAGTTCGCCGGTGACGAAGGGGCGCTTGCTGTTTCGCACCAGACAGCCA
>DPSD01000016.1 GCA_003538495.1 Accumulibacter sp. | reverse complement strand
GGGCATTGAAGTGGCAGACGTAGGCGATCTCGACGCCGTCGTCGGCGAGCAGTTCGAGCTTCTCGCGCAGCGTGGACAGGCGCGGCGGAGCCGATTCCGGAGCAAAGAACTCGCGCGGGTGCGGCTCGAAGGTCAGCACGGCGGCCGGCAGGCCGACTTGCGCCGCGGTCGCGGTCAGGCGCGCGAGCAGCGCGCGATGGCCAAGGTGTACGCCGTCGAAGTTGCCGATGGTCAGTACGGTGGCACTGTGCGCTGTCTGTGAGAAACCGCGATAGACGAGCATCGGGCGCTGGAGGGGGCGAAAAAACGTGCAATTATAACCAGTTTCGTGCGCCGCCAGCGGCTATCGAAGCCGCGTTGGCGATCCTCCGGGGCGCCTCCCTGGCACGCGTCGTCGGCGGTCGATGGGTGACGCGCCGCGGCGCCAGTGGCCGATTGGCGGTAAGATGCGGCACTTTGCACGCCGTGATCGATGGCGCTTGATCGGGCCGCGAGGTCAATGAGCCGGTCGGTGAGTGGTTCGGCGCGGCGGCTGGATTTGCCCCTCCGACCCGGGCGGAAGCCAGCCCGCGCCTTCCTCCTTCGCGCCTTCCCCCTTTCCCGGTGTGTGGCACTGATATGAACGACGGTGATTGTTACCATTGCGGGCAGCCGGTGCCGGCCGGCCTGGACCTTGCGGTGCGCATCGCCGGGCAGCCGCGCGGCATGTGCTGCGGTGGCTGTCAGGCCGTTGCGCAGGCGATCGTCGACAACGGCCTGGCAGACTATTACCGCAATCGCGATGCCTTGCCCGTTTCGGCGCGCGAAGCGCTGCCAGCGCTGGTCGACCGGTTGCAGCTTTACGACCATGCCGACTTTCAGAAGAGCTTCGTGCGCGCGATCGGCGGCGCTGGTGACAGCGAGCGCGAGGCGTCGCTGATTCTCGAAGGGATTACCTGTTCGGCGTGTATCTGGCTGAACGAGCAGCATCTTTCGCGGCTGGACGGGGTTACCGCGGTCGATATCAATTACGCCACACGGCGCGCCAGGGTGCGCTGGGACGAGCGGCAAATCAAGCTCTCCGGGATCCTGGCGGCGATCGCCGCGATCGGCTATCGCGCGCATCCGTACGACCCGGCGAAGAGCGAGGAACTGGCCGGCGAGGAGCGGCGGCGGGCGCTGTGGCGCGTCTTCGTCGCCGGTTTCGGGATGATGCAGGTGATGATGTACGCGCTGCCGCTGTATCTCGCGGACGATGGCGAGATGACGCCGGAGGCCGCGCAGTTGCTGCGCTGGGCCAGCCTGGTGCTGACCACGCCGGTGGTGCTTTACTCGGCGGCGCCTTTCTTTCGCAACTCCTGGCGTGACCTGCGACTGCGCCGCGTCGGCATGGATGTGCCGGTGGCTCTGGGCGTCGGCGCCGCGTTTGCGGCCAGTGTGTGGGCGACCCTGACCGCGAGTGGCGAGGTTTATTTTGACTCGGTGACGATGTTCGTTTTCTTCCTGCTCAGCGGGCGTTTCATGGAAATGACCGCGCGCCAGCGTGCGGTCAGCGTCACCGAGGCCTTGGCCAAGTTGATGCCGGCGCTGGCGGCGCGAATTCCCGCTTATCCGCAGGACCGGGTGCTTGAGCAGGTGCTGGCCGCCGACCTGCGGGCAGGCGACGTGGTGCTGGTCCGGCCCGGCGAGACGATTCCAGCGGACGGGGAGGTGCTCGAAGGCGAGAGCAGCACCAACGAGGCGTTGTTGACCGGCGAGAGCGCGCCGGTCGCCAAGGGCCCGGGAGCGAGCGTCACCGGCGGCGCCGAGAATATCGAAAGTCCGCTGCTGGTCAAGGTGCTGCAGGTTGGCGAAGCGACACGGCTGGCGGCGATCGTCCGTCTGATGGAGCGTGCGGCGGCCGACAAGCCGCGGATCGTCGAGCTGGCCGACCGGATCGCCAGCCGCTTCATCGTCACCCTGCTGTTCCTGGCGGCGGCGGTGGCGCTGGTCTGGCTGGTCCTCGACCCCGGGCGGGCGCTGTGGATCACCGTTTCGGTTCTGGTCGTCACCTGCCCCTGCGCGCTGTCATTGGCCACCCCGGTGGCGCTGACCGTAGCCAGTGGGGCGATGGCCGGTGCCGGCCTGCTGGTGACGCGCAGTCACGCCATCGAGACGCTGGCGCGAGCCAGCCACTTTGTCTTCGACAAGACCGGTACCCTGACCACCGGCCGGATGCGGCTGCTCGACGTGCTGCCGCTGGGCCCGCTTGATCGGGCGCAGAGCCTGGCGCTGGCGGCGGCTCTCGAGCAGGCGTCGGAGCACCCGATCGGCGCCGCCCTGCGCGACGCCGTTGCCGGCCAGCGTCTGCCTCTGGTCGACGCGCTGGTCAACGAGCCGGGGCGCGGTCTGGCTGCCCGGCACGCCGGCGGTAGTGTCCGCCTCGGACGACCGGATTACGTTCTCGCGCTGCACGGCGTGCCGCTGCCGGCGTCGGCACAGGCGCTGCTGGCGGGCGGCGACACGGTGGTCGCGCTCGGCGACGAGATCGGCTGGATCGCGCTGTTGCGAATTGGCGACGATCTGCGGCCGGAAGCGGCGGCGATGGTCGCCGCCTTGCACGCAGCCGGGCGGCGGGTTTCACTGCTCAGTGGCGACGCTGCACCGGCCGTCGCGCGCGTCGCGCGGGCGCTGGCGATCGACGAGGTGGTGGCGGCCGCGTCGCCGCAGGCCAAGCACGATTACGTGCGCCAATTGCAGGCCAAGGGAGCCGTGGTGGCGATGGTTGGCGACGGCGTCAACGACGCGCCGGTGCTCGCCCAGGCGCAGGTTTCGGTGGCCATGGGCGGCGGTTCGCAGTTGGCGCGCACGCAGGCCGACCTGGTGCTGCTCTCCGAGAATCTCGATCATCTGCGGCGTGGCGTGCTGTTGGCACGGGCATCCCTGCGGGTGATCCGGCAGAACCTGTGGTGGTCCTTCGCCTATAACCTGCTGGCTCTGCCGCTGGCGATGGGCGGCTTCATCACGCCGTGGATGGCCGGTATCGGCATGTCGGGAAGTTCCCTGCTGGTCGTCCTGAACTCGATGCGGCTGCAGAAGGCGCCGGGAGTGGCGCGCTGATGGAGACCTTGTACCTGCTGATCCCGATCTCCGTGGTGCTGGTCTTCCTGATCGCCATCGCCTTCTGGTGGTCGCTGCGCAATGGTCAGTTCGACGATCTCGAAGGGCCTGCCTATCGCATTCTGATGGATGACGACAGCCCGCCGCCGCAGCCACCGGAAGAGCGTCCGGCGGCGTCTTCAGCCGACGCCAATGGCGGACCCGGATAGCGGGCCTACACCGAACCGGATTCCCGCTCGCCAATGTGCTCGAACTTGATGCAAGTCAACACGGATCTCGCGTGCGCTGCGGATAATTTGGCCGTTGATGGTTCCGCCACGGTGGCAGCACGTGCCGCCGCGGTGTCGCCGGGTTTTGCTCTGTTGGGGTTGGGGTGCGTTTCGGCGCACCCTTTTTTTTGTTCATCAGGATTCGTTGATAGAGCGTGTGGCGCTTGATCTGTGTCAACTTTGCTCCTGACGGGTTAGAATAGCATCCGCGAAACAAGCCCCGGCAACAGAGGAATTCAGGACGGCGAAAGCCGGTTTTTTTTGGTCATAAACGAGGTGGGTCCATGTCGGAAACTCAGTCAACATACAACTACAAGGTCGTCCGGCAGTTTGCCGTGATGACCGTCATCTGGGGCATCGTGGGGATGCTGGTCGGCGTCATCATCGCCGCCCAGCTGGTCTGGCCCGAGCTGAATCTGGGCTTCCTGCATTTCGGTCGCCTGCGACCGCTGCACACCAATGCGGTGATTTTTGCGTTCGGCGGCAGCGCCCTCTTCGCTACCTCGTATTACGTCGTCCAACGTACCTGCCATACGCGGCTTTTCTCGGACGGGCTCGCGGCGTTCACCTTCTGGGGCTGGCAAGCGGTGATCGTCCTGGCGGCGATCACGCTGCCGCTGGGGATGACCCAGGGCAAGGAATACGCCGAACTGGAGTGGCCGA
>DPSD01000140.1 GCA_003538495.1 Accumulibacter sp. | reverse complement strand
TGCCGGCGGCACGCAAGATCCTTGACGAAAAGGGGATCGCCGCTGGCGACGTTGTCGGCACCGGTCGTGGCGGTCGCGTAAGCAAAGCCGATGCGCTGGCTGCGCAGCCGGCGCCGACACCAAGCCCCTTCGTCACCTCCGTTGCCGCTGCCCCTGCCGTCAGCACCAGCGCGGCACCGGCACTGGCCGCCGCGCCGACGGTGACCGTGGCGCTCGGCGACCGTCCGGAACAGCGCGTGCCGATGTCTCGTCTGCGCGCGCGCGTTGCCGAGCGCTTGCTGCAGTCGCNNACATCGAGACCGACAAGGTCGTTCTCGAACTGCCGGCACCGGATGGCGGCGTGCTGTTTGAAATTGTCAAGGCTGACGGAGAGACGGTTGTCGCGGGCGAAGTGATTGCGCGCATCGATACCGCCGCGCAGGCGGGCGCAGTCGCAGCGCCCGCTGCCAAGGCGGTAGCGGCGAAGGCCGAGGCAGCGGCGGCTCCAGCCACGGCGGCCGGCGTCGTCATGCCGGCAGCGCGCAAGATCCTGGAAGAGAAGGGGGTTGCTGCGGGCGATGTCGCGGGTACGGGTCGTGGCGGTCGGGTGACCAAGGGCGATGCACTGGCTGCCCAGGCGCCAGCGCCAGTGCCCAAAGTGGCTGCGGCTGCAGGCCCGGTCGCTGCGCCGGCGGCCAGCCCGGTTTCGGCACTGGCCCCGGCACCGAGCGTGACCGTGCCGCTGGGCGACCGGCCGGAGCAGCGCGTACCGATGTCGCGTCTGCGCGCCCGCGTCGCCGAGCGCTTGCTGCAGTCGCAGGCCAGCAATGCCATCCTGACCACCTTCAACGAAGTGAACATGGGTCCGGTCATGGCCTTGCGCAAGCAGTACGGCGAGCGCTTCGAAAAAGCGCACGGCGTTCGTCTGGGCTTCATGGGTTTCTTCGTCAAGGCCGCGGTCGCTGCGTTGCAGAAGTTCCCGATCATCAACTCCTCGGTCGACGGCAGCGACATCGTCTACCACGGCTACATCGACATCGGGATCGCCGTTGGCAGTCCGCGCGGTCTGGTGGTGCCGATCCTGCGCGACGCGGACCAGATGTCGATCGCCGATATCGAGAAGAAAATCGGGGAGTTCGGCGCCAAAGCCAAGGACGGCAAGTTGTCGATGGAGGATCTGACCGGCGGTACGTTCTCGATCTCGAACGGGGGTGTTTTCGGTTCGATGCTGTCGACGCCGATCATCAACCCGCCGCAGTCGGCGATCCTCGGCATTCACGCCACCAAAGACCGTCCAGTTGTCGAGAACGGGCAGATCGTGATTCGTCCGATCAACTATCTGGCGATGTCCTACGACCACCGCATTGTCGATGGCCGCGAGGCGGTACTCGGCCTGGTGACCATGAAGGAGGCCCTGGAAGACCCGGCCCGCCTGCTACTTGGCGTCTAAGGCATCACAAACCAGGAAGGAGGGCACGGAGGTACAGAGCTGAAGTCTCTGTAGACTCCGTGCCTCGGTGTCTCTGCGGCTGGAAAGGGAATCTATCATGTCCAAGCAATTCGACGTTCTCGTTATCGGCGCTGGCCCCGGTGGTTACATAGCCGCCATCCGGGCGGCGCAACTCGGCTTCAGTGTTGCCTGTTGTGAATCGAATGCCTATGCCGACCCGAAGGGCGAACCGCGTCTCGGCGGTACCTGCCTGAACGTCGGCTGTATTCCGTCGAAGGCCCTGCTGCATACCTCGCATCTCTTCGAGGAGGCGGCGCACGGCTTTGCCGATCAGGGGATCGGCGTCGGGACGCCGACCATCGACGTGACCAGGATGGTTGGTCGCAAGGACGCCATCGTCAAGCAGCTCACCACGGGTATCAAGGGCTTGTTCAAGAAGAACAAGGTGACCCTGCTCAACGGCCATGGCGCCTTCGTTGGGCGTAGCGGTTCGGAAGGAAGCGAGCTGTGGCAGATCAAGGTCGGCGCCAGCCTCGTCGAGGCCCGGCAGGTCATCGTTGCCACTGGCTCGCGAGCGCGTCACCTTCCGGGCGTCCCGGTCGACAACGAGATCGTTTGCGACAACGTTGGCGCGCTCGATCTAGACGCCGTACCGAAGAAGCTTGCGGTCATCGGCGCGGGCGTGATCGGCCTCGAAATGGGCAGCGTCTGGCGCCGCCTGGGTGCCGAAGTGACGCTCCTCGAAGCGCTGCCCGAGTTCCTGGCGCTGGCCGATATCGAAGTCGCCAAGGAAGCGGCCAAACTGTTTGCCAAGCAAGGCCTGCAAATCATTACCGGTATCGAGATCGGTGACGTCAAAGTATCGCAAAAGGGCGTATCGATCGACTACACCGACAAGGACGGCCAAGAGCAGAAGCTGGACGCTGACCGCCTGATCGTCTCGATTGGCCGCATCCCGAACACCGATGGTCTGGACGCCGACAAGGTGGATCTGAAACTCAACGAGCGCGGCCAGATCGAAGTCGATTCGCACTGCCGTACCAATCTCCCCGGCGTTTGGGCGGTGGGCGACGTGGTGGCCGGCCCGATGCTCGCCCACAAGGCGATGGAGGAGGGTGTGATGGTCGCCGAGATCATGGCCGGTCAGGCAGGTCACTGCAATTTCGACACCATTCCGTGGGTGATCTACACCAGCCCGGAAATCGCCTGGGTTGGCAAAACCGAGCAGCAGCTGAAAGCCGAAGGCGTCGCCTTCAAGGCGGGCAAGATTCCGTTTGCCGCGAACGGCCGCGCGCTGGGAATGGGCGACCCGAGCGGTTTCGTCAAGATGCTGGCGTGTGCCAAGACCGACCGCATCCTCGGCGTGCACATCATCGGCGCGAACGCTTCCGAGCTGATCTCCGAGGGTGTAGTGGCGATGGAGTTTGGTGCCGCCTCGGAAGATCTGGCGCGGATCTGCCATGCTCACCCAACGCTGTCGGAAGTCGTTCACGAAGCGGCGCTGGCCTGCGACAAGAGACCGTTGCACTTCTAGTCAGGCAGCCGGTTCGGCGGCAGTGGCGGACGAGCGAGGGGCGGTTGGCCGCCCTTCGCTCCCGCGGGCCCTTGCGAGCCTCGGTTCGCGACTCGCTAGCGCGACTTTTACGGTAACCGACCGACCACTTTGGCGTTGGTCTACAAACGCAAGAGCCCTCGTCGTTGCGGTAAATGTCAAGATAGTTGTCGCCTGAGTTCATGCTGCCAATGGCATACTCTTGCTGGTAGAGGTGACC
>DPSD01000141.1 GCA_003538495.1 Accumulibacter sp. | reverse complement strand
CCACGCGATCAACGAATACGAATGAGAGGTTCCTCCTGGAATGGTTGCGGTGCTCCATGATGCGCCATCTGTTGATGTGATTACCTTATCCCAATAGGTCCCCACATACAGCGATCCGGTATGCACAAATACAGGGATGGACACTTCTCCTGGTACAAGGGTTATTCTACTAGACCAATTGATACCATCCGGTGAAGTATACAGCTCATTAATTCTCCCGTAGATAAACAGGCTACCAACAAAACATAGTCCGCGATATTGTTGATAGCTCTCATTAACTTTGACTCTAGATGTCCATGTAGCCCCATTATCCGTCGATGTGTAATGTGTAGTTGATAAATATAAATTCCCCTCGCTAGGAATCCACAAATATTTTCCTGCTCCATACGCTAACAATGGAAATGAGTTTGTCGCCGGATACGTGTTAAATCCTGTGGCATACGCATTGATTTGAAGCGATGGGCGATTCATGACAATTTCCGCCCGCACTTGCGCGCCAGCGAGCGAATTCCCATAGGGGGCCAGGTTCAGGTCGTAGAACACAAGGTAAGCCAACCCACGCCACGCGGGCGTGTTGGCTACTCCCAGTGTGGCCTGCATTCGGGCGTCGGCGGCCTGCGTATCCGTGCCCAGGTAGAGATGGAATCCCGCCGCGGCGGCTGCGCTAGCTGCGATCGTGCCCGGGTCCGTAGAGTCCGCATCATAGACGAGGTTTGGGCCGATCCATAGACGACGAATGGCCGTGATCGGTCCCTTGCACAATCCAACCGCGAAGGTGGCCGAGTAGGTATATGTGCGGGTCGTCGTCTTGCCGCCACCCCCCTTTCCTCCGGATTTCTTCTTGGTCACCGTCTCTTTCAGGCGGTTATTCTCCAGCCAGAAGAGATTGCCGTTGACCGTTACGGTGCCGTAGACGCGCGGGATCACGGCCCCGTAGGTGCTGGTTTGGACCGTGAGGTCATCCAGACGAGGGCCATTGACCGTCGGCCCATGTGGCGGACTCAGCAGTCCGCCGGCCATCAACCCGAGCTGCGCGCCATAGAGCGCGCCGGTCGGACCGCCAATCAGGAATCCGGCGACCGCGCCAACGAGCCCCCCAACGACCTGGCCACCGCTCATGACACCCCCCGGAATCGATAGACGCGCACGATCCTGGACTGCCAGAGGCTGGAGAGCCGGTGCTCGCAACACTGCCCGGCCGCCTCGTAGGCGTGGATGATGGTCTCTCCGGCACAAATGGCCAGGTGCTGGGGATCACTCGCAAAACGCATCAACAACAGATCACCGGGCGAACGGTCGGAAAGGGCGACACGCTCCAGGCCGGGCTGGTTATCGAGCGATTGCTCCAGTTGTCCGTTGGCCGGAGTGCGCCCATAGCCCGATACGTCCAGATGCCCGACGCCGATCTGCCGCGCCACGTGGATGGCTACGCCGGCACAATCGAGGCCGAATCCGATCAGCCGTCCCTGGTGGCGAAACGGCGTGCCGAGACACTGGCGCGCTGCAGTGAGAATGTCGTCTGTGGTCATTGTCCGCCCTGTCCGACCTGGGCATAGGTGCTGCCCGTGGGAATCCACGGGAATCCGCCGAAGTTGAGCACATTGCTGCCGCCGACTCTGTTCTGACAGTCGCTCAGGCGCTTGCGACAGCCCCGCACCATGCTGTAGCTATTGCCCACCACCGGGAGATAATAGAATGGCTCGTAGGTCGTGATGACGCCCCCTGCAAAGCTCTTGATCTCCAGTGCTTTCAGTCCTGCATTCGGGCCGGACGTGAACTGGATCGTTCCGGCTCCAAAGGTGTCATCAGCCTCAGATCGCCCAGAGTCGGCGAATACTGCGGCGCTGGTCACGCCGGTCAGGGTGCCCGTGACCGTGTTGGCCGCCAGACTGGCCATGCATCCCCCATACTCCTGACCGCAGAATGTTTTGGGGCAGGCAGCGCCATAGATCTGTCCGACCGACTGATTGAGCGCGTCGATCAGCGACACGCCGCCGATCTGGAATCGGTCATCCAGCAGGGAAGTTTTTCCGAAGATCCCGGACACGATCGGCTCCTGATCTTCCACAGGAGAAGCCCAGGTGGTCGCGAACACGTAGCATCGCGCGCCGTCGAATACCCCGCTGGCGACGGCCGCGCGCGAGATGCCAGCCACCCCGGCGATGCCCTCGATGTCGATCGATGCCGGCGAGAAATCGGCGCGACTGTCGTAGCCGGTGAATTGGTATCCAGAGGTGGAGAGATACGGGTGACCGCCCATCACGAGGTCTCTCGGGTAGTCGGTGAGGTAGACCGGGCTGCCCGATACCGGCACGATGCGCAGACAGAATACCCGGTAGCGGTAATCGGCGACGGTGGATTTCATGGGTTCAGCAACTCAATGATGTCGATCGATCCGCAATCCCGGATGGCGATGTCAATGGCCGTGATCTCGATCTGCGAATGGAACCGGCAGGGGAGGTCGAACTGGCAGCCGGCGGTGATGGTGTCGGTGAGCAGCGGCGCCGGGGAAATGGTGATCAGGCCGGTCGTGGTGTCGACCGTCAGGCCAGAACTGATCGTCGCGCCGTTCTTGGCCGCGACGACGGTGCCGGCGACGGGTTTGTAAATGTTTCGCCAGGGGTAACCGACCCCTGCCAGGGCTGTGCCGTTGGTGCCGTAGAAATTGCGCAGTTGGTAGATGCCGGTCGCCGAGTTCGCCAGCACCTCGTCGGTCGGCGTCGGCGGGCCGGTGAGATTGTTTGTGCTGAAATCATCCATGCATTTCACGCGGAAACCGGCGAACTTGCCGTAGGCGCGGTGATAGAGGGCGATGACGCGCGCCCAGAGGTCCGCCTGGTCGGTCGTGAAGTTGACGTGGAACGAGCGTACCGGGAAGGGCTGTACGAGCTTGCGATACTCGGCGCCGCCGGCCGTGGTGGAGATCTGAACGATGTAGTCGTCGGCATAGGACATGCCGATCCGGACGTCGATCGGGAGACGCTCTTCGAGAAAGCTAGGCATATCTTCTGGCTCCTGCCAGTGCGGCCATGGCTTCCCGTGCGCCCTGGCCGGCGGCCCGGCGCACATCGGGTGCATTGCTGTTTCCGTTGACGTGCACGGTGATCTGGATCGGCTGGCCGTAGTTGCCGGTGTTCTGCGATGCCGGAATGATTCGCTCGCCCTGGTGGACTTTGGCTAGCATGTCGCGCGGCACGTAGTCGGTCCCGACGTCGAAGCCGAACAGGTTGCTGAAGAATCCGCCGATCCCGGAAAGCAGTCCGCCGGCAGATTTGCCGAGCCCTCCCGAGTCGATCCAGTTTTCGGTTGCTGTTCCGGCGCCGGCCATCGTCGGCGATCCCATGCCCAGCAGACTCGACAGCCAGCCGCCGCTGGTGGGTGTTCCGACGGCGCCGAACAGCCGCTTGCCGAGATCGGCGGCGACGGCATCGGCGATCATCCGCTGCAGCATCACGCCGAAGGATTTCAGCATGCCCTGGACGCCCTTCTCGAACGGGTTGAACAGGAAGTCGGCCATGGCGCCCTGGATGCCGCGGTACGCGCTGGTGAATTGCTCCTCGGCCGTCTTCGCGGCATTCGTGGCGTTGTCCATGTAGGTGTCAAATGCCCGCTGGGCGCCGATCTCATAGGTTCTGGACAGGGCATCGTTCTGGCGCAGGATGGCCTCGGCGTCCTTGGCCGCGGCGTCGGCATGCTGGAGCATGGCGTCTCTCGCCGCGTCGGTCAGCGGTTTGCCGGACGCTTCCAGCTGGTTGATCCGGGCCATGACTTCGGCTCGCCGCTGCTCGCGCAGGACGTGGGCCTCCAGTTCGATGCCGTAGAGGCCGATCTGCCCGCGCGCGTCGAGCAGCTTTCGATTCTGTTCCTCGAGGCGGGTGCTGTAGTCCTTCACCGATTTTTCGCTTTCGGCGATCTGGATTGCATCAATTTTCTGCAGGGCCGTAGTCGCTTCAATGCCCTCCTTCCACGCGAGCTGCGCCGCCTTGACCTTGAGCATGACGTACTGGTTGCTTTCCAGACGGGCATTCATCTGGTCGAGCTGGTTGAGGAAGTTCTGGTATTCGCTCGCCTTTTCCGCAGGGGATGCCGGTGCGCGTCCAGAGGAGCGCTCTTCTTTATCGTCCGGCTCGGACTTCGGGTACCACTTCTTGCCGGTCTTTGCTGGGTCCGCGGCCGATCCGGCGTTGAAGTTGTCCGCCCCCCAGGCGAGCGCCATCGCCTTCGCGTTGCGCACCGACTGCGCGACGACGTTGTTTCCGAAGGCGTCCCAGCGCTTGCCCAGATCGTCTGGAATGGCCTTGAGATCGTTCCACGCGCCCTCGACGTTGCCGGTCGCTGCCTTGGCAATGGCGCCGACGACGCGCGAGACCACGTCGCCCATGGCCTTGAAGGACTGGATGACCGCTTCCGAGACGATATAGGCCACTTCCTTGAGGCCGTAGAAGATGCTGACCAGCGTCGCCATCGAGTATCGAAATGCGTTCACTACGATCGGGAAGCCCTCCTTGAAGAACGTCGCCAAGTCGGTCAGGATCGGCATGATCATGTCGGCGATGGCTTTCTTGAAGCCCTGCGCCATCAGATCGCTTTCGCGGTTGAAGTCGGCCACGGCCTTCTCGTAGGCGGTCACTGCCTCCTGCGTGCCGGTGCCGATGATGAGGTTGTAGTCGACCAACCGCTGTCCGGCTTCTTCCACCTTCTCATTGGTGATCGACAAGGCATCCGTAATTTCCTTGTAGCTCCCGATTCCGATGGCCGCGGCGGCGGCGGCGCGATCATAGCCGTCCGCATACTCATCCAGCACGCGCTTTGCGGAACGCAGGATGTCTTCCGACGATCGCACCTCGCCGAAGTAGTCGTGCGTCTCGATGCCCAGTTCCTGCAGCGCTTCAGAGTTGGTGCGTGCCGCCTTGGTTGCGGCCTGCAGCGTGGAGACATACGCGCCGCTGCCGACGCCGGCACCCTTCAGGGCTTCGTTGAGCGCAGAGGCATGGTCTGCGGACAGCAGGAGGCCTTCCTGTAGCGTCTTTACTTCCTTGTTCAGTGCGATGACCGAGTCGATGTTTTCCGACTGGTAGGAGTCGCCGGTGAACAACCCCTCGATGAATCCGACCGAGGAAGAGACAATCTTGTACGCGGCATAGATCGCAGAGGCTGCGGCGACGGTGATGCCGGCGGCGAGCGCGACGCCAATGAGGATCAATTTTTCTTTGACGAACTCTTCGACCTTATCCATCCAGGTCTGTGCGACGACAAGCCCGGTCGCGAAACCGGCGCCGATGGCTTCGGCGATCTTTTCCTGCCAGGACTTGGCGTCCACCTTTTCGACCGCTTTGTTGATGCTGTCAATGGCCTCGGACGATTTCCCGGCAGCGCCCATAACGCGATCGTTCGCCGCCTCGAAATCGCTCGCCATCTGCTGCGATGACTGGCCGGCCGCAGTGGCAGCTCGGTCGAAGGCCGTCTGGAACTGGTCGGCGTTGGCCGCGGCTGCCGACATACTCGCGTCGGCGATGTCGGCAGAGCGAATCATGGCCGCTTCGAACTTGTCGACGCTGGCGTTGATTTCGATGTTGATCAGGGAGAGCATGATTTACTCCGGTGGAATGCCAAAGATGGCCGCATCGGCCCAGTCGGCAAGTGCTTCGTCGGTGAGGGGCCGGTCCTCGGCTGGGGCTTCCGGCTCTGGCCGTTCGAGGTAGGGCATGAAGTCTGCCGGCAGCGCCGGGTCGGCACCCTCTGTGCGAGCCTTCCCGGCATAGTTGGCGATCGTCGAAGCGACAATCCCTGCCCGCAGATCCGCGCGGTCTTCGCCCCAGGGCTCGATCTGGTAGTACAGGCACCACTCCTGGAATTCGGCATAGGAGAGCGTCGCCCGGAGTTCCTGAATCGTCCGCCCCATCGCCAGCGCGAGGCGAAAGAGCATCCGGCGCTCCGGGCTGGCCCTTAGTTTTTTGCGGATTCCTCCTTGACCGAAAAGCCGTTGACGGTCATGACGGCCGAGACCAGTTCGCCGATGCGCGACTGCGCCGACGCGCGCAGGGCCGGCAGGTCGGCGGCGGTGAAGGTGGGTTGGCCGGCGTCATCGACGACCGAGGCGATGACGAGCAGGAAGCCGAAATCGGCTTTCTGCGCCTCGGTCTTGCATGCCTCGCGGATATCGGAAACTTCCGGGGCGCTGAGTTCGCGCAGGCGGACGGTACCAATGCCGGGAATGTCCCGGTCGATGATCTTGGGCGCGAAGAGCGCGAGCAAGGCGGATTTGTCGAGGGCCATGAGGTGTCCTTGGTGAGATGGCTATCAGCCGCGGAAGATCGGGCCGGTAACGACGATGGTGGCGGACGCTCGCAAGACTTTGTCGACGCCGGCGACCGGTTCGGTGATCTTCTGTACGAATCCCTGCCAGGCGCGGATCTTCAGGCCACCGGGGTAGTATTGCTTGAACACGACGACGGCTTGAGCGGTCCGGGCAGCAATCAAGCGCAGTTGCCCGACGTCCGCATCGTCCGTGTCATACGTCAGCGAGTAGTTGCCCATGTCCTGCAAGCCCTGGCGCTTTTCTTTGGCGGTCGAGTCGAGGTTGCTGACGTCGATCACGTTCGCGGTACCGCCGTCCGGGTTGAAATCGATTACGTTGCCGACCTTCGAGAAGGTTTGCGGCGTGGCGGTCCCGGTCGTGCCCGCCGTGGCAAAGCCGGATGAGTCGATGGCGACCGTGAAGCTCGGACTGGTGGCGGCGGTGACGATGCCGAGCAGGCCATTGATTTCCGGCATGCCGGTGACGGCGCCGAAGATGACCACATCGCCCACGGCGAGGGTGTTCGTGGCGGTGACGACGGCCGAGGTCGCTTTGGTGATGCCAGTGATTGAAATGGCTGAGCCGGGCGTGCCGGAGACGTAGAACTTCGACTGCTGTGCTACTTGGGCGGTGGATGGCATTTGCGGTGCTCCCTAAAAATGCCGCCGGCTGGCGGCGGGTGAGGTTCAGAAGGTCAGTGATACCAGAAGGAAAACTCGTAGATGAATCCGTGCAGTTCGGTGTCGGATTCGTAGGTGCCTCGGCGGCTACGCTGCACGCCGGTGAGCGTGCCGGCGGCAAAGGCGGCAGCAATCGCGGTGGCCACCGCTTCTCCGGCAGTCTTTGCGCCCAGATAGGTGGCGTCCCAGATCGTCACCTGGTAGAGGCTATTCTGGATCGGCTGTCCGTCCGAGAGGGTGTTCTCGGTGGGCGTGACGATTTCCGTCAGCACACCGTACGGGCGGATGGCTCCCTGTTCGGCCAGGTTGTAGTGCAGACCGCCCGTGAGCAGGGGGTGGATGAGGTTAAACAGCGTGGCCTCGATCATTTGCTGCTCCAGGTCTGCGCGATCAGCTGCTCGATCTGGCCGGGGAACTGCTGGCGAAACCGTTCGACGACCGGGCGGACGAACGGTTGCGCAGCGGCATGGCTGGTGCCGTATTCGACGTGCGCGGCGTAATCGACGGTGCGATTGCCGATGGAGATGCGCACCGTCGATCCCTTGATCCCTTTGGCGTCCATCACTTTGACCGAATTTTTGAGCGCGCCAGTCCGCTCTGGACAGGCGGCGCGTATCTGCTGGGCCAGCTGATCGGCCAGGGCCCGCAGTTCGGCCTGCAAGTCCTGTCGTTGCGCGGCGATCGAGACCGCGATCCCCGTGCGAAATTTGTCGACGCCGATGACCTGCGTTTTAGCCATCCACCAGCCCCTCGGCGACAGACAGGACGATGAAGCGTCGGCCTTCTTCGATATGGATCGCGGCGCCGATGTTGAAGTGGCGTCCGGCGTAGGAAACGCGCATGGCGGCAACGGTCACCGGGTTGTCAAAGACCGCTTGCCAGCGGATGATCATGTGGTGAGTGACCTCGGCGTAGACCGATTGTGCGTTGATCAACTCGCGGCCGGCGAGCGGGTGCACGTGCGCCCAGACGGTGGCCACATCCATCCAGGTCACGACCGGGCCGCCGATCGCGTCACGGGTAATGCTGGCCTGCTGGATCGTGATGCGTTTGTCGAGCACGCCAATCGGCACCGTCCGGCCAGGCGAGAATGCGGACGGGTGCATCAGCCCACCCACCAGACTCGCTCTGCATCCAGCAGACGGTCGAGGTAGGGAAGCGTTTTGAGATTGGCCAGGTCGAGTCCGCTTGGGTTGTCGAGCGCCTGGCAGACGTGGGCCATGATCCAGAGGCGGATATTGTTCGGCACGGATGCCGCACTCGCGCCGTAGCCGACTGTGTATCGTACTCGTACAGCATTAGGCACATCTTGAGTGGCAGGCCACTGCTGCCCATATTTGAGCAGCACACGACTGGGAGTGCTATCCACATCGAGCGCATAGACCGTCCCGGATAGCGTTTGCTCAGTTCCAGCAGTATCGAGATATTTGATGCTCATGATTGACTGAGCATCGGGCAGAAGCAAGTCGATTTCCTCTTCGTCCGGGAAGGCATCCAGAATCAACTCTACGGTCTGCGTGATCAGCCGCCGGCCCTGCTGGTGCTCTGCCTGCTGCCGAAATGCGGTGATCAGGATGGCAATTTGCGTGTCGAATTCTGTCCCGTCAATTCGCGCAGATGCTTTTATCTCTGCCGAGGTGACCGGCTCGGCGGCAGGCCCGGTGACTGTGACCAGCATCTCTCTATGTCCTCCAGCCGGCGAATCGGTTCGGCGGGT
>DPSD01000144.1 GCA_003538495.1 Accumulibacter sp. | reverse complement strand
CCGAGGCTCTCGTCCACCTGCTTCATGACCGCTTTTTCGAGCGCTGCCACCAGTTCCGACGTGTTGATCCTGATGTCGGTGGCACGTGCATCCGACCAGATGAAATACTCCTCGTCGAGAGGGTAGCAGCCAGCAATATCGAAGCGGGAGACCTGCACCTTGAAGTCGCGTGTTGCCACCTCCTGAGTCGCGCGGTCATACTTGATCAGGTAAGGTTTGCGTGTCTTCTGACAACGGCCCACGAGGGTTACGCACGCCTCGTCTGCCAGGGTCGACGGCGCTTCCTTGACGAGGCTGAGGATGCTCTCGTCGAGGTGCGGAATCGCCTGCGCCTCGGCTCCCTCACCGACGCTCCTGCTCTGTGCCACGACCGAGGCCGTCACCCAGTTCACAAACTTCCTGAAGTCGCCTTCGCCGGAATCCTCGAAGACGAGCACGTGTTCCGTCAGCCTGCACAACACCGAGAGATCGGCCGACTTGCCCAGGGCAACGGCGACCATGGTGGCCTTCCTGGCGTATTGGACGTTCCACTCGTCGATCGCGGCACTGGGGTCGTCGGTAGGGCGGCCGTCGGTGAATAGATAAACAATGGGTTTCCAGTCACCCTTGCGATCGGCAGTGGTTCGCAGAACGTTCTTGTCGATCTCGGCCATCAGGGCGCCAAGGGCCGCCCCCAGGTTCGTGCCGCCTCCCAAAGGCAGTTTCGGCGGATAAAAGGAGCAAACCTCCACGAGTGGGACAACGGTCCTGGCAATTCCGGCGAACGCGACAACCGAGAGGTATACCGACTCCAGTGCATGTGGATCCGCCCGCAGCGTTCGCACAATGGCCTGCAGGCCGTCCTCCATTTTTTTCAGGTTTTCGCCAACCATGGACTCTGAGCAGTCCAAAACGAAAAATACGGGCAGTCTGCGCATATCGCTCCTCTGTTCGCTCGGTTACCGGGCCGCATTTCCGGCACGGCGGTCATGCTCCCATCGCCCCCCTTTTCTACAGCACCAGCTGGATCTCCGGCGGCGGTGGCGGAAGCGGGATTTGGCCGGACACGCCGGCGCTGCTGCTCCCGACCGATACGCTGATGGTCACCCATTTGAAAAAGCTCGAGAATGCCACCGCGTCCATCGTATCGAGCGTCACGACGCAATCGGTCAGTTCAAGGAGGTGTTGCCTTTTCGCCTTGGGTCCCGCCGCGCAGGCAACGATCGATCCGAAGTTGCGCTTCCGGACCTCCGGTACCGCCTGCCGAAAAGCGTGCAGGTCGGAAGGGCTGCCGTCCGTCATCAGGAACAGCAGGGGACGCCAGTCCCCCTTGGCGTCGGCGGTGGACTTTCGCACGTCGCGGTCCACGCACTCGAACAGCAGTTCGAGGGCCGCCCCCATGAAGGTCGCTCCGGAGTCGGGCGCGGGTACGTCTCGCAGACGCACCTGATCGAGTGGCGTGAGCGGGAGATACTCGCGCGCTTCCAGGTCAAACGTGATTACGGAAAGATGCACACTCTCCAGGGCATAGGGGTCCTGACGTAAGGCACTCAGCATTGCCTGAAGGCCGACGTTTACCGAGTGTATGGGTTCCCCCCGCATCGACCCCGAAGTATCCAGGAGGATGTAGACGGGCAATCTTCTGGCGCTCATCCAGGCCTCACACGTATTGCTTGAGGAAGCCCACGAAACTGTCCGACGGCGACGGGGTGCCTATGGCGTTGAACTTCCAGCCATCGGTCTCCCTCGTCAGTTCGGCGAAAAGCATCGAACGGCACTCCGCGTATTGCGCCCCTCCGGAAAGGTCGAAGCGAGTCATTTCGCGCCCCTTGCCGTCTACCGCCCGGATGAAGGCGTTCCGTACCTTGCCGAAACTCTGGCCGTTCTCGGTACCCTTGTAGATCTGAACGATGAAGACCAGTTTTGCGTATTTCTCGGGAAGGTCATTGAGTTTGACAATGATCTGCTCGTCGTCGCCATCTCCGTCCCCGGTGCGGTTGTCGCCCGTTAGCCAAATCTGGCCGGAGTGATGCCGCAGATTGTTGTAGAAGATCACGTCCCCATTTTTCAGCGAGGGCTTGCCATTCTCGATCGCACCCAGGTCATGGACCTTGCCATCGCTACCGCACAGGAAAGCCGCGACATCCAAATCGTAGTCCGGTGCTTTCTTGCTGAACAGCCCGCCGAGAAACCCTGTTTTCTCCTCCTGAATGTCCCAGCCGAGACCGATCGTTACCATCGACAAATCGTTGTCGCTTTTCCGAAGGCTTACGCCTTGTCCTTTCTTGAGACTGATGGCCATGGCGTCTTCCTCAAAGAACCACGTTCACTTCGGGAGGCGGAGGCGGTAGGTCGCCCAGCCCGGAAACTTCTTTCTGTCCGGCGTCGACCTTCTGGCTGCCGGTAGACACGCTGGCGGACACCCACTTGAAGAACGCCTTGATGGTGTTGGAGTCGGCCGTATCCAGTTGAACGACGACCTCAGTGATCTGTTTGAGAACCGTGGTGTCGGCTCACGACGGCCGCGG
>DPSD01000695.1:1161-3327 GCA_003538495.1 Accumulibacter sp. | reverse complement strand
TCCTGTGCTGGCGTGGCGGCCAGCGCAGCGGCTCGATGACCTACGTCCTGCGGCGTGTCGGCTGGGATGCGCAGCAACTCGAAGGCGGCTATAAAACCTATCGCCGACTGGTCATCGAGAGTCTGTCGGAAGTGCCGCGGGCGCTGCAACTGAAGGTCATCTGTGGGGCCACCGGCAGCGGCAAGAGCCGCATCCTGCAGGCCATCGGGCAACTCGGAGAACAGGTGCTCGACCTCGAGGATCTCGCCTGTCACAAGGGTTCGGTGCTTGGCGTCCTGCCGGACTGCCCGCAGCCCTCGCAAAAGATGTTCGAATCCCGCCTGCTCACCGCGCTGCAGCGCCTGCTTGCGGATCGGCCGGTCTATGTCGAGGCGGAGAGCCGCAAGATCGGTTCGCTACAGCTCCCTAGCGCACTGATCGAGAGCATGCGCGCCGGTGAGTGTGTAAACATCGAAGCGTCTTTCGCCGCGCGCGTCGATTTCCTGTTGCGTGATTATGCCTACTTCCTGACCGCTCCCGATTGGCTGACTGCCCGCCTGCAAGCCTTGCGACATCTGCAGAGCACGGAAACGCTGCTGCGCTGGCGAGGGCATATCCAACAGGGGCGCTGGCGCGAACTGGTCGGCGAGCTGCTGGCCCTGCATTATGACCCGCTGTACCAGCGCTCGCAGCAGCAGAACTACGCCGGATACCGTGCGCCGCTCAGGATCGGCACCGACGATCTGACACCTGCCGGCATCGACGCCCTGGCTCGCCGGGTTTGCGGCAGATAACCAGCAAAAAGAAACTGTCCGGGCGGAGCTTCCTTCCTTTATCATGTTTCCGATGATCTGGAGATGAGCGCATGACCAAGGACAAGAACAGTAAGCCGCACGAACATTCGATCGTCGTCAGCGAGAACGGGCTGGGACCCTACCAGCAAATGGTGTGTGCCGGCAGGCATCGCTTGATTGCCGATGAACCCGTCGCCTTGGGCGGTAGCGACGCTGGCCCGACGCCCTTCGATTTCCTGCTCGCCAGCCTCGGCGCCTGTACCTCGATCACCCTGCGCATGTACGCCGAACGCAAGCACTTGCCACTCACCGGTGTCAGCGTCGAACTGATGCACGACCGGATCGAGGTCGACGGACATGGCAAGATCGATCGAATCTCGCGCACCATCACTCTCGCCGGCGATCTGACAGGCGAACAACGCGGCAAACTGCTGGCGATTGCCAACAAATGCCCGATGTACCGCACGCTGCAAGCCGTCACCCAGATCGACAGCACGCTCACCGACCGCTGCCCGGCAACAGCGGCCACCACGGCGGCCGCTTGAGCCACGCCGTCGATCTAGAGACGTGACGCGCCATCTGTGGTAAATTGATGCAGTGCAACAATAACCGCTACAGCACCTCTCAACCGCGAGGTGAAATTCCCCATGCTAGAACACCACTACCTCACCACCCTGTTTGAACCCAAGTCCGTCGCGGTCATCGGCGCCTCCGATCGAGAGAATTCGGTCGGAGCGGTGCTGTTCAAGAACATCCTGGAGTCCGGCTACAAAGGGCGTCTCTACCCGATCAACACCGGACACCCGACAGTACAGGGCGTGCCGGCTTACAAGTCGATCGAAGAGATCAGCGCCCGCGTCGAACTAGCGGTGGTCGTCACCAGGCCGCAGACGGTGCCGAGATTGATCGAACAGTGCGGACGCAGCGGCGTCAAGAACGCGATCGTGATCACCTCGGGTTTCGCCGAAGCCGGTCACTCGGGTGCCGCGCTCGAGCGCAAGATGATGGAGATCGCCAGGAGCTACGGAGTCCGCCTGCTTGGCCCCAACTGCCTGGGAATCATTCGCCCCAATCTTGGACTCAATGCCACGTTCGCCAGCGTGCACGCACACGTTGGCAATCTCGCTCTGGTCGCGCAGTCGGGCGCCATCTGCTCGGCTGTTCTTGACTGGGCCAGCAGCAACCACATCGGCTTTTCCAGCGTGATCTCACTGGGCGGCACCGCCGACGTCGATTTCGGTGAAATCCTCGATTACCTGATCTACGACAACCACACTCACTACATCCTGCTCTACGTCGAAGGCATCCGCGATGCCCGCCGCTTCATGAGTGCCCTGCGCTCGGCGGCGCGCATCAAGCCGATCGTGCTGCTCAAGGCCGGGCGCCACGCCGG
>DPSD01000695.1:0-917 GCA_003538495.1 Accumulibacter sp. | reverse complement strand
TCGGCGGCGCGCATCAAGCCGATCGTGCTGCTCAAGGCCGGGCGCCACGCCGGCGGGCTGGCGGCGGTCGAAACGCACTCGGGGATGGCCGGTGGTTCCGATATCGTTTTCGACGCTGCGGTCCGGCGCGCCGGAGTGGTGCGCGTGAAGAACATTGGCCACCTGTTTTACGCCGCCAAGGCGCTGGCCTCGAAGTTTCGCCCGCAGGGAAAACGACTGGCGATCATCACCAACGGCGGTGGCCCCGGCGCGATGGCGGCCGACCGTGCCGGTGACCTCGACATCCCGCTGGCCGAGTTGTCCGCCAGTACCTTGCAGGCGCTCAACGCCGCCATGCCGCAGACCTGGTCGCAAAGGAATCCGGTCGACATCGAGGGCGACGCAACACCGAAGCGCTACCACGACGCGATCCTCGCCGTTGCCGGGGACGACGCGGTCGACGGCGTCCTGGTAATGCTTTCGCCACAGGCCATGACGCAGCCGATCGAAGTCGCCAAAGCGGTGATCGACGTCGACCTGCTGACCGCCAAACCGATCCTCACCTGCTGGATGGGCGAGGAGCAGGTGCGCGAGGCACGCAGCATGCTGGAAGACGCCGGCATCCCCTCGTTCCGGATGCCGGAAACGGCGATCGAACTCTACGCCCACATCTCGACCTACTACTGGAACCAGAAGCTCCTGCTGCAAACCCCGGCACCCTTGTCGAAGCATGCCCGCCCGGAGACCGAAGGTTCCAAGATGTTGATCGAGGCGGTGTTGCACGAGCGCCGCAAGGTGCTTTCGGAAATGGAATCAAAGGCCATTCTGCGCGCCTTCCGCATTCCGGTGGCGCAGACCATGGTCGCCCACACGCCGACCGAATCGCTGTTGCTCGCTGAACAGATCGGCTTCCCGATCGCCATGAAGATCGATTCGCC
>DPSD01000251.1:1284-2996 GCA_003538495.1 Accumulibacter sp. | reverse complement strand
ACATTGTCGGCATCAAGGACGCCACCGGCAACATGGATCGCGGTATCGAGCTGATCGCGCGCGCGCCTGCCGGTTTTGCCGTGTATAGCGGTGATGATGCGAGTGCCTGTGCCTTGATTCTGATGGGTGCGAGCGGTGATATCTCGGTGGTCGCCAATGTTGCGCCGCGCCTGATGCACGAAATGTGTGCCGCCGCGCTGGCTGGCGACGCCATCAAGGCGCGAGCATTGAATGCTCGCCTGCTCGGCCTGCATCGGCAAATGTTCTGCGAGGCGAACCCGATCCCCGTCAAGTGGGCGTGCCAGGAACTGGGTTTGATCGATGCTGGGCTGCGACTGCCACTGACGCCGTTGTCGCCGGATTGTCACGCCCGTGTCCGTGCCGCCATGGATCAGGCGGGCGTACTTGTTTAGATTTCAGTTCAGGGTGGTCAAATGAGTCTTGCCGTATTGCGCTGTCGAGCCGCGCTTCTACTGCTGCTGCTCGCGGGTTGCGGTGGTTCCCTGCTCGAACCCAAGCGAATCGAGTACAAGACGGCTGCGGCCACCAATGTGCCGACGCTGGAAGTGCCTCCTGACCTGACCTCACCCACGCGCGATGACCGCTATGCCGTGCCGGACACCATTGGCAAAGGGACGGCCACCTACTCGGCGTACACCGCCGAGCGTTCGCCGCAGGCGCGGGCGCAGCAAAAGAGCGAAGTCCTGCCCGAAGTAGACCGGGCGCACATCGAACGTTCCGGCAATCAGCGCTGGCTGGTGGCCGCTGGGGCGCCGGACAAGCTCTGGGGGCAGGTCAAGGACTTCTGGCAGGAAACCGGTTTTGTGATCAAGCTCGAACTGCCTGATGCCGGGGTGATGGAGACCGACTGGGCAGAAAACCGCGCCAAGATCGAGCAGGACTTCATCCGCAACCTGCTCGGCAAGCTGATCGACTCGGTCTACTCGACGGCCGAGCGTGACAAGTTCCGTACCCGTCTGGAACCGGGAAGTACGCCGGGGACCACCGACATCTTCATCAGTCATCGCGGAATGTACGAGATTTACGTCACCGAGGGCAGGGATCAAACCAAGTGGCAGCCACGTCCGGCCGACCCGGAACTCGAAGCCGAGATGCTGCGTCGTTTGATGATTCGCCTGGGAAGCGACGAGAAGCGCGCTGCCGAGGCCGTCCGGGCGGCGCAGGAAAAACCCGTCGAGCGAGCACGGCTGACGCGAGGTGCCGACGGGGCAGGTACCCTAGAGGTCGAGGAATCGTTCGATAGAGCCTGGCGGCGAGTCGGTCTGGCGCTGGACCGGGTGGGTTTCACGGTCGAAGACCGGGATCGTTCCAGGGGCCTTTACTTCGTTCGTTATGTCGACCCCGAAAGCGACAACCAGAAGAAGGAAGACACCTTCTTGTCGAGGTTGAATCCCTTCAAGGGCAGTTCTGCCGACAAGGTACAGATTCAGTACCGCATCTTCGTGCGTGAGGCAGGCAGCCTGTCGACAGTCCAGGTGCTATCGACCGAGGGTGGTATTAGCCAGTCCGATACGGCAAGGAAGATCCTCAATCTGCTCTACGATCAGCTGAAGTGATCCGTTTCGCGTCTCTGGGTAGCGGCAGTCAGGGTAACGCCCTGATTGTCGATGCCGGCGAGACGAAAGTGTTGCTCGACTGCGGCTTTTCGGCACGCATGGCAACAGCCAGATTGGCCAGGCTGGGCACTGCCC
>DPSD01000251.1:513-1075 GCA_003538495.1 Accumulibacter sp. | reverse complement strand
AGACGAAAGTGTTGCTCGACTGCGGCTTTTCGGCACGCATGGCAACAGCCAGATTGGCCAGGCTGGGCACTGCCCCCGATGAGTTGACCGCGATCGTGGTGACACATGAGCATGCCGATCACCTGGAGGGGGTTTTCACTTTTGCCCGCAGTTACCAACTCACGGTGTATCTTACGCACGGCACGCACGCCGCAGCATCCCAGGGCAAGACTGCCTTGCCCGAATGCCGGCTGATCGACGGTCAAACGCGCTTTGCCATCGGCGGCCTCGAAGTGCAGCCCTTCCCGGTGCCGCACGATGCACGCGAACCCGTACAGTATGCGTTCAGCAACGGGCAGCAGTGCCTTGGCGTGCTCACCGACAGCGGCTCGATCACGCCCCACATCGTGGAGGTTCTGGGTGCCTGCGACGGGCTGGTACTGGAGTGCAACCACGATCAGGCGCTGCTCGCTGCGTCGAATTATCCGGCGCGGCTCAAGCAGCGAATCGGCGGGCGCTTCGGTCATCTGGAGAACGATCAGGCGGCAGACTTCCTGCGGCAGGTCGATACCCGGCGCTTGCA
>DPSD01000251.1:0-216 GCA_003538495.1 Accumulibacter sp. | reverse complement strand
AGGTCGATACCCGGCGCTTGCAGCATGTGCTTGCGGCACACCTGAGCCAGCAGAATAATCGGCCGGAACTGGCCGCCAAGGCACTGGCGTCAGCGCTGGGCTGCAGCGAGAACTGGATCGGTATCGCCGACCAGGAAGGCGGCTTCGGCTGGCGGCAGCTGGTCTGAACGATGCGTCTCGTTTCCAGGCAATGAAAAAGCCGGCTTGCGCCGGCTT